>DASWDU010000023.1 GCA_036395115.1 Thermoplasmata archaeon
CATCCCGGTGACGTCGCAGAGGCTGTTGTCGCGGACGAACAGGTCGCCGCGGACCAGGCCGGTCATCGTCGTCGACCGCGGGCCGATCACGACGACGGAGCCCTCGAACCGCTCGTCGAGCACGCCGCCGCGGAAGATGCGCACCATGGAATCCTAGCTCTGCTCTATGGAGGCGAGGTTACTTCAAAATTTCGACATCTCTTGTCGGGCTTGGGTTGGCGGAGACGTCGTTCGACGTCCGACGGCCGTCTCACGGTCTTCGGGCGCGAGCCCTCGCGCCTCGCGTCCACCACCACACGGCAAAGCCTCCGCCACCGACCGCGATTGCGGCCGCCAGCGCCACCGCATACGGCACTCCCCCGCCAGTGGCCGCGAGGCCCGGGACGGATACCACAGACACCACAAGGGAGAAAGTCGCGGACGCGTCGGCGGCGTCGGTCACGACGAATGCAACGCGGTACCCTCCCGGTGCTGAATAGGTGTGGACGGGGTTCGCATCCGAACTCGTTGCGCCGTCCCCGAACGCCCACGCGTAGCGGTACGGCGGTACCCCTCCGGTGATCGAACTCGTGAACGAGACGGTGCCGGGCTGTGCCGCGTTCGTGGTGCGCGCGAAGGCTCGGACGATAAGCGGGTCGATCCCTCGGACCGCATGATACTCCCACGTTTCCGAGTTTCCATAGGCCACCACGACGCCGCGCGGGTCGTACGCGAGCGCCCCCGGCGAGCTGCCGAGCGTCGTCGTGTATGAGAAGTCGGGGGAATCGGCGGACGGCATCCGCATCCAGGTCACGTCCCGTGCGTCGTACCACCAGGTGTCTCGGTCGCACGATCCATCGCCGCATCCGCCGTACATCACCACGGCCCTCGCCTCGGCATCGTACTCCATCCGAAGCCCCGATCGAGCCGTCGGAGGGCTCGCGGGATGGACGTCCTTCCACGCGTAGGTTCGCGGGTCCAATGACCACGTGTCACCGAGGACCCAGCTGCCCGGATATCCTTGGTCGACGGGGGCCCCGCCGAACAGGACGATTGCGGGACCGTTCGGGTGGTACGCGATCCCGGCGTCCGAGCGAGCAGGAGGAGCGACTTCGCTCGTGACGTTCGTCCACGTGTTCGCGGACGCGTCGTACACCCAGGTGTCGTCCAACCTCGGGCCGGAGTCTTCGGGGATTCGGAATGCGCATGAGAAGAGGAGACCGCCGAAAAGGACGACCCGATGGGTCATGGGATCGTACGCCATGGCGTGCCCGGTGCGGGGCGACGGTGAGTCGCGCGGCGTGACGTTCGCCCATGTGTTCGCCAGCGGGTCGTACGCCCATGTGTCGTCCGCGGCGGAGATGCAATGGTCCTCGAATATCCGGATCCCTCCATGCAGGATCACCTTCTTCGAATCAGGATCGTACACCATCGACGCCCCGACCCGCATCGGCGGAATAGGGGAGGGCGGACCAAGTCGGGTCCAGTTGTTCCGCGCTGAGTTGTACAACCACGTGTCGTTGAGGAACGGCGAGCCGCGCGTACCGCCCAGGAGCAGGGTCCCGCCGAGTTCGGGGACGTACGCGATCGCGGCTCCCCAGCCGGCCACGGGCCCGTGCGGCGGGGTGACGTTGGTCCAGTACCCGGCGCTGCTGAGCCGAGGACCAGGCCCGGCGCCATTCACGGAGGACGCGGTGCTCCAGCCGCCAAGCTCCGAGGTGCCGCTAGTGGCCCGTGGAGCGGGCAACGGTGCGGCCGCTGCCAGTAGGAACACGATTAGGACGAACGGCGGCAGGTGCCTGAGCGTGGTTTCCACCGGCCCGACAACTCATCACTTCCCGGTTATTTGGGTCCTTCGTGTGCGCGGACGTCCGTCGGTGCACGGGCACACCGCCTATCGCTCGCTACGCTTGGGCTTGAAGCCACCGCTCCGCGTCGAGCGCCGCCATGCACCCGAACCCGGCGGCTGTCACGGCTTGGCGGTAGCGGAAATCATGGACGTCGCCCGCGGCGAAGACGCCGGCTGCGGAGGTTGCCGTCGAGAATCCATCGTGCGGTTGAAGGGCCACGTAGCCTCGTTCCATCTGGAGCTGTCCCTGAAAGACCTGGGTTGCGGGCGTATGGCCGATCGCGAGGAACAAGCCTTGCACCTTCAGGTCCGAGGTCTTCCCGGTCTTCACGTGCTTGATCCGGACGCCTTCGACCTTCTGCTCGCCGAGGACGTCGACGACTTCCGAGTCCCAAACCACTTGGATGTTCTTCGTCTTGAACAACCGATCCTGCATGATCTTGCTCGCCCGGAACGCATTCCGGCGGTGGACCACCGTAACGGTCTTGCAGAGCTTCGACAGGTAGAGGCTCTCTTCCATTGCCGTGTCGCCGCCGCCGACCACGACGACGTCGAGACCCTTGAAGAAGAATGCATCGCACGTCGCACAAGCGCTCACCCCACGGCCCTTGAGCCGTTCCTCGTTCGGCAGGCCGAGATACTTCGCGTTCGCGCCAGTCGCGATAACGACCGTCCGGCCCTCGTGCATCTTGTCTGTCGTCCATACCTTGAGCGGATTCGTGCGGAAATTGACTCTCGTCACGTCGTCGTCGACGAATTCCGCCTTGAATCGTTCCGCCTGCTTGCGCCATAACTCCATCAGTTCGGGTCCTTGGACGCCGGAGGGGAAGCCCGGATAGTTCTCGACGTCCGTGGTGATCATGAGCTGGCCTCCGGCGACGGCACCTGCGACGACGAGCGTCTTAAGATTCGCCCGCGTCGCGTAGATCGCCGCGGTGAGGCCTGCCGGGCCCGAGCCGATGACGATGACGTCGTATGGAGGCACGGCGGAATGAAGGTCCCGGTTCCCCATAAGAGTTGCCCTGCGCGTCAATGCGCAACCTAAAGGGCACTCTCTCGTTTCCGTCGATGCTTGGCATCCGATCTCGATCGACTGCTCGCCCTGCTCCCGACGTTCGAACACCAGAAAGGCATTAGGCTGTTCGATGAGCTCGCGAAGGATCCCGCGAACGCGGCGCCGATCCTCCAGGAACTCCTCGCGGTCGTCTCGAACCACGACGACCCGCAGCTCCACACGCCGCACGGCATGCTGACCGTCCACGCGGGGCGGGACCTCTTGCGACTCACGCGGCCGCCGGGAGGACTCGGCCTCCTGCGGTTCCTCGTCCTGTACAACTTCAGCCTGCAGAAACGGCCCCTGACGGCGGTCCAGGCCGAGGCGAACGCCCGCGCAGTGCCATCCGCGAAACGCGAGGACATGGAGGCCGGGTACCGGAAGGTCGTCCACGACCAGGTGGGGCCGAAGGCGGCCGCGTTGCTCGGCCGAATCGCGCTGGACCACGGCATCGAGGCGGCCGCGCATCTCGCGATCCGTACGGCCCTCGACGACTTCGGCCGTCTGGGCCACAATCTCTCCATGGCGGTCGCGTATTCCGACGTCGCTTCAGTCCTCGGGGCGCCGCGCGGCCTCACCCCGCTCGCGAACCTCGGGTACGTCCAGGCGATGGCGCTTCAGGGGGTCGCGCCGGTCGAGATCCCCGTGCTCGCGGACGCAGGCCAAGGCGAGGCGGACATGGATCGACTGTCTCGCCTCGTGGAGGAATGGGAATTCGATCGCGTCGAGGGGATGTTGCGCGCCTTCGCCTTCGAAAGCCAGGCGGACGTCGCATATCGTCCGCTCCTTATCGCGGCGAGCGCGGACCCGGGCTTCCTCGGCCACACCCTGAGCCAGGTCAACGCCGCCCGGGTCGCCACTCGATACCTCACGCCCTCCGAGAATGCGTGGCTCCTGTGGAAACTCTACCGCACGCTCACGACGCGATTCGGATACCCGGAGTTCCTGAGGCTCGGCGAGTCGGTGGCGAGCGGGCCGGAATCGATCCTGGCCGCCTTCGAGTCGAGCCTGCGGTACAAGTCGCCCCCCGCGGAAGAGACCGTGCGACGGGCCCTCGAGGCCGGCCTCCCGTTGGAGGATCTCCTCGCGAAGACGGTGGACTTCTACGGCCAATGGACCGTCGGCGAGAAGGAGCACACGATCAGCTATCTGAATGCGGTCCTCCAAACCGCGAGCTTCCTTGGGAAGGATGAAGCGCTCCTCCCGCTCGCGATCGGCCTGAGCAAGTTGCCGTTTTGATTCGCTCGATCAGCCGGTTTCGGAAATCGACGGACGGGCCGAGCGCCTCGCGACCGATGTCTCGGCGGGTGCGGGTTCGTCTTGAAACTGCTCCCGTTCCGTCGAGCCTGCCATCGCGGCCGTTGACGCGTCGCCGCCCGATATGACCCGCGCGATCTCGTCGAAATACGCGGTACCGACGAACGACTGGTGCTGGGCCGCCCGGTAGCCTTCCGCTTTCACGGCGAACTCCTCTTGCTGGAGCTCCGTGTACGCGGTCATCCCCCGCTCCTTGTAAGCCCTCGCCAGTTCGAACATCGAGAGGTTCAGGGTGTGGAAGCCCGCGAGGGTGACGAACTGGAACTTGTACCCCATGTCCGCAAGTTCTCGCTGGAACCGGGCGATCGTCCCCTCGTCGAGTTTCTTCTGCCAGTTGAACGACGAGGAACAGTTGTAAACGAGCATCTTCCCGGGGAATCGGGCGTGAATCGCATCCGCGAACGCCATCGCCTCGTTCAAGTCCGGTCCAGAAGTCTCGCACCAGAGGAGATCCGCGTACGGTGCGTACGCGAGGCCACGTGCGATCGCCGCTTCGAGGCCGCCCCGGTACGCGTGGAATCCTTCCGGAGTCCGTTCTCCGTCGGCAACAAACGGTCGGTCCCTCGGATCCACATCCGTCGTGATGAGTCTCGCGGAATTCGAATCCGTACGCGCGATGAGGATCGTCGGCACGCCGGAGAGGTCCGCGGCGAGACGTGCGGCGACTAGTTTTTGCAGGAAGACACCGGTAGAGACGAGGACTTTCCCTCCCAGGTGGCCGCACTTCTTCGCGCTGGCCAGTTGGTCCTCGAAATGGACGCCCGCTGCGCCCGCTTCGATCATCGCTTTCATCAGTTCGAACGCGTTCAGCGGACCGCCGAATCCGGCCTCGGCGTCCGCGACGATTGGCGCGAACCAAAATGTGGATCTCTGGCCCGACATCGTCTGCTTCTCGTCCTCGCGCCGGAACGCGTTATTCATCCGCCGCACGAGGTTCGGCACGCTGTCCGCGGGATACAGGCTCTGGTCCGGGTACGTCTGGCCCGCGTCGTTTCCGTCCGCGGCGACTTGCCAGCCGCTCATGTAGACGGCCTGGAGGCCCGCCTGAACTTGTTGGATCGCCTGGTTTCCCGTCAGCGCCCCGAGGGCGGGCACATACGGCTCCGAGTGGAGGAGCGACCACAGCCGCTCCGCACCCATCCGCGCGAGCGTATGCTCGATGAACACCGAGCCCCGGAGTCGGATGACGTCCTCGGCCCGGTACGGTCGGACGATCCCGGCCCACCGCTCGTCCTCCTTCCAGCGCGCTTCCAACTCGCTTGCGTCAATCATGTCGGAATCCCCTTGCCCGCTCGTTCGATGATCCTGAGAGGGCGTCGGGCGTCCGCGTGCGGTCGCTCCGCTCCTCCTCCCGCGTCCGTCTCCCGTTCCAGCGTGTGCTCATGCAGTGACCACCCGTGACCGGCCCCGATTCCCAGGAGCCGGTCACCGAAGAACTACCGACGAGACCGCGAGGTGCGAAGATCGTTCGGAGTTCGTCCCTCCGATTCGCACGGCGGTCGACATCGCGTCCATGGGAACGACGCGCATGTCCCTACTTAACGATTCTAATCACGAGTGCACACGCTTGGCCACGATGTGACGTACAATGTGTTCACTCATCTCGCCTGGGTCGGACGCGCTCCCTTCGGTCCCGTGATTTTCAGACGGACCATCTCGAAGTCGTCCTGAACGAGCGTTTCGTTTAAGGCTCGGGATTGCGTAGGAGAATCGAGGGACGATGTCGGCTCGCGAGTATGTGCTCCTATTCGACGGGGAGTGTGGGCTCTGCGGCGCGTTCGGTCGGTGGGTTCACGCCGCGGACCTCCGACGGCGGATCCGCATTCGGCCGGCCCAGTCGTCGCGGGAACTCTTGCGCGGCGTGCCCGACGACCAAGTGCTCGCGGTGTTCCACATGGTCGATCCGGGAGGCCGGATCACCTCCGCCGGGGACGCGGTGCCGACCCTCATCGAAGCGTTGCCGATGGGCGTCGGCCTCGCGCGCGTCGTCCGGGGCTCGGAAGCCCTCATGGGCCGCGCGCGGCGGTCTTACCGGTTCGCTGCGCGGTTCCGGGACCGGCTCGTTTGCCGGGTGGCGCCCGCGGCGACGTCGGTGGGTTCGGGCCCGTGACGAGCGAGCGAAGCGTTTTCAGGTTCCGCCGGTAGCCGCCCTCCTGTCCGGGGAACTCGAGGCATCCGGGGACTTCGCGGAAGCGTTCGTCGTTCACCAAGAAGCGGAACGCCTCCTTGCCGAGCTTGCCTTTCCCAATGTCCTCGTGGCGGTCCCAGTGGGACCCGAGGTCGCCGACCGAGTCGTTCAAGTGGAACGCCCGGATGCGGCTCAGCCCGACCGTCTCGTCGATCGTCCTCAGGAGAGCGTCGTATCCGTCTCGCGCGCGGAAGTCGTATCCCGCGGCGAACGTGTGGCAAGTGTCCACACAGACCCCGAGCCGGTCCGGGTGGGCGGATCCCTTGACGATCTCCGCGAGCTGCTCGAACTTCGATCCAATCACGGTGCCCTGCCCCGCCGTGTTCTCGAGGACCGCAAAGACGTCCGGGGCGTTCGCATGTTCGAACGACCAGTCGAGGCTCTCGGCCGTCGCCCGAATCGAATACGCTTCACCTCTCCCGCCGTGGCTGGCGGGATGGAAGACGACGTCGCGGACCCCGAGAGCGTGTGCCCGATCGAGTTCCTCGACGAACGCCACGCGGCTGTAGTTGAGCGTGTTGTCATCCGGGCCGCCGAGGTTGATCAGGTAATTCGCGTGAATCACCGCACGCGCAATCCCGTTCTTCGCCATGTTCTCGCGGAAGCCCCGAGTCTCCTCTTCGGTCAGCGGCTTCGTCTTCCGAAGCATGCGCGGGCTGCGCGAGAAAATCTGGATTGCTTCGGCGCCGACCGCTCGGCCCCGTTCCGGCGCGAGGGCGATGTTCTCCGCGATCGAGACGTGTGCGCCCAGATACATGGCGTTCCCCCGGCCCGGGAACGGCTCCGGGCGGATGAGCTTTGCCGAATCGACACGGCTCTACTCGGCGGCGTACGGACCGGGGATGCGACGCGCCTTCCCGATGAGGAAGGAGAGGGTGAGCTGCTTCTCCCCCCGCGCGAACGAGTCCGCGAGTTCCTCCCATCGCCCGTCCTCGACCCATTGGCGGACCGTCGCGTCTCGGAGGAAGAGCTCGACCTCCCGCAACACTTCGAACGTCGCGACGGCCGTGTCGACGCCCATGAACTCGACCGTGAGGCGGTTCTCCTCGAGCAGGTCCGTCATCGTGTCCTCGTAAAACGCCCAGCGCGATCCACGGCGGGTCTCCTTCCAGTGGTCCCCGTGATGGCAGCAGAAGATGAACAGCCCGCCGGGGCGCAGGGCGCGGGACGCGTGCCAGACGATCGGCGGCGACATGCAGAGGTTGCTCGTCACCGCATCGATCGGCCCGTGGACGAATTCCGCGTACGGCGTCTTCTCGACGTCGCCCCAGACGAATTCCGCGTTCCGGACGTCCCGGATGCCCGCGTAAGCGCGGGCATGGAGGAGCTTCGCGCGATCGAGGTCCACGCCGACCACGCGGGCTCCGCCCGCCGCCGCGACGAACGCGAGTCGACCCTGTCCCGTGCCGAGATCCAAGACGGACTTCCCGCGGAGATCTTCGTGGCGAAACTGGTCGAGGAGCATCGGCCGGAGGGCGTCGACCTCCTTTGCCGCCTCCCGCCACGGGAGCGTGCGGCTGACACGCACGACGTCCGGCACGGCACTCCTCGCTGCGCATCGGCCGCGCGAGATAAGAGGCCACCGGTGCGTCCGCGCCAAAGCCACACGCTTATAGGTCGCGGCCCGTTCGTGGAGCGAGACGACGATGGACGTGCAAGAACACGGGTTGTACATCGCCGCGAAATCGGTCCCCGCTTCCTCGGGCGCGACCACGGACGTCCTGGATCCCGCGACGAATCGGCCGATCGCCCGCGTCGCAGCCGGGACGAAAGACGACGTCGATTCGGCGGTCGATGCGGCCCGACGGGCCTTCGAGGCGCCGGAATGGCGGGACCTCGATCCGAGCAAGCGCGGGCGGCTGTTGTGGCTCCTCGCCCAGCAGGTTCGGGACCGCTTCGATGAGCTCGCTCGGCTCGAGTCGTTGAACGTCGGCAAGCCGATCCGAGAGGCGAAAGGCGACATCGCGTACGTGTACAAGCTGTTCGAATATTATGCAGGTCTTGCCGATAAAATTCAGGGCGACACGATCCCCGTGCCGGGGGCGCGGCTCGACTACACGTTGCGTGAGCCGCTCGGCGTGACCGCCCACATCGCGCCCTGGAACTACCCCCTCCTCCTCGCCTCGCGGGGCGTCGCGCCCGCCCTCGCGGCCGGCAACACGGTCGTCCTGAAACCCGCGACGCTCACGCCGCTCACCGCGCTGAAGCTCGGAGAGCTCGCTGCGGCGGCCGGTTTTCCCGCGGGCGTCGTGAACGTGGTCACGGGCCCCGGTGCCGAGGTAGGCGGCGCGCTTGCGGCCCATCCGAACGTCGATTCCGTGACCTTCACGGGGTCGACCGAGACAGGCAAGCAACTCCTGCGGATGGTGGCGGAGCGCATCGTGCCGTCGACGCTCGAACTCGGCGGGAAGAATCCCCAGATCGTGCTTCCGGACGCGAAGATGGATCGCGCGGTCCAGGGCGCGCTTTGGGGCGCGTTCCAGAACGCCGGCCAGATGTGCTGGGCGGGCTCCAAACTCTTGGTTCACGAGGATATCGCCTCGTCGTTCCTCGCCAAGCTCGCGGATCTTGCGGCGAAGATACGGCTCGGGCCTCCCTTGAGCGAGGGAGTCCAGATGGGGCCGCTCGTTTCGAAAGACCACGCCGCAAACGTCGCGAAGGCGATCGAGGACGGAATCGCGAACGGATCGAAGGTCTTGGCCGGAGGTCGCCGCCCCGACGCGCCCGGCCTGCAGGAAGGGAATTTCCTCGCGCCAACGATCTTCGAGGAACCGCCAGCGGCGGCACGCGTCGCGGGCGAGGAGGTGTTCGGGCCCGTCTTGGCCGCGTGGCGGTTTTCCGATCTGGACGATGCGGTTGCGAAGGCGAACGACACGCCGTACGGACTGTCCGCGGGGCTCTGGACCCAGGATCTCGGGAAGGCCCATGCGGTTGCACGGAGGCTCCAGGCGGGGATGATCTCGGTCAACGAGTACCCGGTCACGTTCCCGCAGACGCCGTTCCTCGGCTGGAAGCAGTCCGGCCTCGGTGCGGAGCAGGGCGCCGACGCGGTGCTCTTCTACACGCACGTGAAGAACGTCCTCGTGAACCTCGAGTGAGCCGATGATCTACGTCGCGCCGAGCGCGGTCGTCGTCGGAGACGTCACGATCGAGGACGGCGCGAGCGTTTGGCATGGGGCCGTACTGCGGGGGGACTTCGACGGAATTATCGTCGGACGGGACTCGAATGTGCAGGACCACGTCGTCGTGCATGTGGATCGCGGGATGCCCGCACGGATCGGCGCTCGAGTGACCATCGGTCATTCGGCGGTCGTCCACGGATGCACGATTGGCGACGAGTGTCTGATCGGCATGAATGCGACCGTCAACAGCGGCGCCGTGATTGGATCCGGCTCTCTCGTCGCGAGCGGCGCCGTGGTCCGGGAGTCCGCGGAGTTTCCCTCCGGCCAGCTGATCGCCGGAGTACCCGCGAAGGCGATCCGAGCCGTTGACGAGACCTTGCGACGACGGATCAGCTTGTCCTGGTCGATTTACCGAGACCTGGCAACGGCGAGCCTCCCCCCGAAGCGGGCCGTTCGGGGCGATTCCTCGAAACAGGTGGTCCTCGCGCCGTCCGAGGAATTCACCCGCCTGATCCAGCGGGAGTGAGCCGAACCCAAACGTTTTTCGAGAAACCCTGGCATCGCCCCGGGATGACGCGCTTCACGACGGACGTCCAGATGCGGTTCCGGGACATCGACGGGATGGGACACGTGAACAACGCGGTCTACCTCTCGTACATCGAACTCGCCCGGACGCGGTTCTACATGGAAGTCGCCGGCAAGCGGAGCCTCGATGAGATCGACTTCATTCTGGCCCACGTGGACATCGACTTCGAATCCCAGTCGGTCTGGGGAGACCAGATTCAGGTCGCCGTCTGGCCTTCGAAGATTGGGACGTCGTCCTTCACGCTAAGCTACGAGGTTGCAGAGAAGCAAAGCCGTCGCGTGCTCGCTCGCGCGAAGAGCGTCCTCGTATCCTATGACTACGAGAAGAGGAAACCGAAGCCGATCCCTCCCGACTTCCGTCAGCTCCTGGAGAAGAATCTGGAAGCCGCGTCGCCGCAGGTCGGTGAATCGTGAAGGCCTTGATCACGGGCGGTGCGGGCTTCCTCGGCCTCCCGCTCGCGCGCGCCCTCGTGAAGCGGGGTGATTCCGTCGCGCTCCTGGATCTCGCGTTCCCCGAAAACCGCCTCGCCGACCTGGGAGGGAAGGTCGAGAGGCACGTGGCCAACGTGGCCATCTTCAGCGAAGTCCTCGAGGCCTTCCGGAGGCATCGGCCGGACGCCGTGTTCCACCTCGCGGCCTTGCTCTCCGCGGGCGCAATCGCCAGCCCGACGGAGGCCTACCACGTCAACATCGACGGGTTCTTCCATGCGATCGAGGGCGCCCGCCTGTTCGACGTCTCGCGATTCGTGTTCCCGAGCTCCATCGCGTCCTTCGGCCCGGGGACCCCCGACCCCACGCCGAACGAGCAAGACCAGAAGCCCACGACCCTATATGGCGTCTCGAAAGTCTTCGGAGAGCGGCTCGGCGAATATTACCAGCGGACGTACGGCCTCGAGTTCCGCGCCCTCCGTCTCCCGTCAGTCCTCGGCCCGGGCCGCGGGCCCGGAGGGATGAGCGCGTATTCGACGTTCATGATCGAGCGCCCGATCCAGGGCGAGCCGTACGAGGTGTACTGCCGCGAGGATACGCGGATCCCCCTCCTCTACGTCGAGGATGCCGTGGACGGCCTCGTCCGGGTCCACGATGCGCCGCGCGCGAAGGTCACCCGCTGCTCGTACAACGTCCAGGGGTTCAGTCCGGCCGCGGGCGAGATCGCCGCGGAGGTCCGGCGCCGCGTGCCTGGTGCGAAGATTGCCTTCCGGCCGGATCCGGATCGGCAGAAGGTCCTCGACTCGTGGCCGCGGCGGCTCGAAGACACGCCCGCGCGGGAGGACTGGGGATGGCGGCCTTCCTTCGACCTCGCGGCCACGGTGGACGGGTACCTCCGGGGGCAGCGGGTCCGCGCGGGCGCGTGAGGCGCATGAGTCTTGCGGACTCGCATAATTAGCGTGGCGCCCGGGTTCGAAACCCGTCGGGAGCACTTCTATCTTGGGAGTAAGGACCGCGTGTCGGATATCCAACTCCTATGCTGGATCGTTCTCCCGGTTGTTCATCCATATCTCAGCAGCAGAGCCCCACCGAGCGCGTCGACGGAACCGAGACCGAAAAGGGCGATTCCAGAGGCCAGACTTGGGAACCAGTCTAAAGCAAGGCCCGCCAAAACAACGAATAGCATGACCGAGCCAGTCAGAACCATGGCCAGGCCAGCGCGTTGGTAGAAGTTGAGCCGATTCTCAAGGGCGAGCTGCATTCCAACTCGAAGGGACGCGAAAACCCATAAACATGACTAGCCGTTCTAAGATAGTTGTCAATCCCGCCGGGAGCATGCCCGCGCGGGTTCGCTATCAAGGTCGATCTATCGAACGCTGCACGGTTCAGAGCATGTCCCGCCACGGCTCAACCTGAATCTTTCGGCGGTGAGCGACGAATCCGGCAAGGGCGAAGACTCCAATGACTCCACCCGCGATTAGGCCGATCGTCCAGTTCTGGTCGAACCGAGTAGGGTTCCGAAGCCAAACAAGGAGCGTGAAGACGCCGGTAGCGGCTGCGTACGGTATGGCGAAGTAGAAGAGGAAGTCGCCAAGCGCACTCTGAAAGCGGGCCATACGACTATTCACCATCTCCGTTCTGTCCCCAAATACATTCCGACACACCTTGGCCCAACTTGGCGTCGTTTATGTGGGGTTGAGATGTTCACTCGCGCCGGTTTACTCCCGGGCGGGAGCATCCCCACGCGGGTCTGCTCTACCATCGGCGTCGTTGTCATCGGGCCTTCGGTTCGTTGCCGGCGAGGAGCGCGCGCAGGCGCTCGGGATCCGCCGTCGGCGGGGAGCAGGCGTTCCCCTGGCAGACGAAGGCCACGGGCCCCGCCTTCGCTTCGCGGGTCGCGCGCATCGGCTCGACGAGCGCCGGGACGTACGCATCGTCGCGGTCCACGACGAGGACGCTCTTCCCCGGCGCGAAGGTCTCCGTGGCCGCGGCGCGTAGCGAGAGCGTCGTCGGGTCCTCCCGCGGACCCAGGATGACGACCTCGGCGGGCGGGTGGATCCACAGCTCGGCCGCGAGGTGGTACGTCCCCGCGAACACGGGGCCGTAGCGGCTCGCCTCGCCGGCGAATGCGATCATGAGTTCGTCGTGGTGCAGCCGGTAGTCGTCGTTTCCGGTGAGCGCATGCAGCCGCTGGAGGGCCAGCGCCGCAACCGCGTTTGCCCCCGCGTACGGGGAGTCCTCCACGGGCCGGCGGCGAAGTTCCTTGAGCGGGAGTCCTACTCCCTCGTGCAAGTCCGCCGCGATATCGACGAAGCCGCCTTCCTTGTCCCAGAAGTGCTTGAGAGTGAAGGCCATCACGTCCTCCGCGTTGCGCAGGAATGCGGGGTCAGCGGTGGCGGCGTACGCGGCGAGCAGCCCGTCGGCCGTGTAGACGTGGTCCTCGAGGAGTCCGCGCACTTTGCGGTTTCGACCGGCGAGCGCGTGCCACATGCCGTCCTCCTTCGACCACAGGTCCGTCAGGATCCGCTTGAGGGACTTCAACGCGAATCCGCGGAGGTCCTCCCGGTCGAAGGCCATCGCCGCCTCGAGGACGGAAGAGATCATCATCCCGTTCCAGGAGGCGAAGATGGTCGGATCGACGGCCGGCGCCGGTCGCTTGTCCCGAGCGGCCATCAGTTTTCCCTTCCCGCTCGCGATGAGCTCGAGGATTCGCTCGGCTGGTAGGCCCAGGGCCTTCCCGATCGCCTCGGGCTCCTGGTCGACGAAAAGGACGTTCTTCTTCGGATTGTGCCGCATCTCGCCGCGTTCGCCGACCTCGTACAGGAGAGCGAGGACGCGCGCTTCGTCCACGGTCACGGCATCCTTGAGTTCGTCGAGCGTCCACGTGAAGTAATCGCCATCGTCGTCGAGACCGACGTCCGCATCTTGACTGGCGTAGTATCCGCCGTGCGCGCGGTCCGAGAGGACTTCCTCGGCCCATCGGAGGATTCCGTTCGCAGTCTCGCGATAGAGCGGGTCCTTCGTGAGCTGCCACGCGTGCACGTAGTTCGCGAGCAGGCCGGCGTTGTCGTACAGCATCTTCTCGAAGTGCGGCACGATCCACTGCGGGTCGGTCGCGTATCGATGGAAGCCCCCGGCGACTTGATCGTACACGCCGCCCCGGGCCATCGACATGAGCGTCCGCGTGAAGATTGTCGCGAGGCTCGGCTCCCGGGTGCGATGGTAACGGGCCATGACCCACTCCATCGTGCCGGGATGCGGGAACTTCTGCTGGCCGGAGATGCCGCCGTTCACCGGGTCGAACTGGCCGCGGAGGGTGTCGACGCTCTCCTTCAGCATCGCGTCGTTCACGACGCCCTCTTCGACGAGAGCCGCGCGGCCTTCGGCGAGGGCGCGGTGCAGCGACTCCGCCTCCCGCACGGTGTCGGCCTTGTTCGTGCGGTACGCCTCCGCCATCGACAGCAAGACGCGGCGGAAGCTCGGCCGTCCGTGTGCGTCCTTGGGCGGGAAGTACGTGCCGCCGTAGAACACCTTGCCGTCCGGCGTCAGGAAGGCGGTGAGGGGCCAGCCGCCGGATCCGGTAATTGCGCCGACCGCCTGCTGGTACCGCGCGTCGACGTCCGGCCGCTCGTCTCGGTCGACCTTGATCGCGACGAAGTTCTCGTTGATCACCTTCGCAAGGTCGGGATCCTCATACGACTCGCGGTCGATCACGTGGCACCAGTGGCACCATGTGGCGCCGATGTCGAGGAGGATCGGCCGGTCGAACTCCTTCGCGCGGCGGAACGCCTCCTCGCCCCACGGATGCCAGTCGACCGGCTGGTGGGACGCGCCCTTGAGATACGTCGATGTCTCCCGGGCGAGGCGGTTTTTCCCCATCGGTTGTGCGGAGGCGCGGGGCGCGTTAAGTGCCTTTGGGTGCCGTCACCGGCGCCTTCAGCTTCGCCGCGTACTGCTTCCGGAACTTCGCGACCTTTGGCGCGACCACCGCGCGGCAGTAGCCCGCCGTCGGGTTCTTGCGGAAGTAGTCCTGGTGGTACTCCTCCGCCCGGTAGAACGCGGAAAGGGGTGCGAGCTCCGTGACGAACGGTCCGTGCCAGATCTTCGCCGCCTCGAGTTCCGAGATGACCTGCCGTGCGGCCTGTTTCTGTTCGTCGTTCGAATAGAAGACTGCGGATCGGTACTGCGTTCCGAAGTCCGCGCCTTGGCGATTCAGCGTCGTCGGATCGTGCACGGTGAAGAAGATGCGGAGGATCTCGGCGAGGGAGATGATCGTCCGGTCGAACGTGATCTGGACGGCCTCCGCGTGGCCCGTCGTGTCGGTGCACACCATCTCGTACGACGGGTCCCGGACCTTGCCTCCGGAATATCCGACCTCGACTCTCTCGACGCCTCGTAGTTCCTGGAACACGGGCTGCAGACACCAGAAGCAGCCGCCGGCCAGGGTGATCGTCTCTCGTCCGTTCTCCATCGGATCAGAGCCCCGTCGGGTTCAGGATGGTCGGACCGGGATTAAGGTTTGCCAGGCTTAGGCCGCAATCCCACCCTCCGGCTATTGGAAAATCCGCGCTGCATTCGTGCGGAAGATGCGTTCCTTCGTTTCGGATGAGAGGGCCAGAGCCCCCAACGCGTCGATCTCCTCCCGGATTCCGGGGATTCCCGGGGCTGGCCAGTCCGAGCCGAAAAGGACCTTGTCCCGGATTTCCTCGAGGCGCGGGAACCATTCGAGGAGCCGCTTCGGCGGGATGCTCGAGATGTCGAGGTGGACGTTCGGGTGGCGGCGGAGGAGGTAGAACGCGGTGTCGCACCAGAGCGGCCGGCCGCCGTGCGCCATCAGGATCGTGAGGTCCGGGAAGTCTTGTGCGACGTCATCGAGATCCATCGGGTCTCCATACTTCGACCGCGCCCCGGGGAAGATCGACGTGCCGGTGTGGACCATCACCGGCATTCCAATCCTCTCGGCGGTCTTGTAAATCCTCCGCAACGCCGGGAACCGCTCGTCGACGTACGCGTTCGCCGCGAACAGCTGATGGGGCGGATGGATCTTCATCGCGCCCATCTCGAGCTTCGACGCTAGGCGCTCCACGTCCCGCTCCGGGTTCTTCGTGCGCTTCGGGTGGACAGAGCCGAAGGGGATGAGGCGCTTCCGGTCCGCCTTCGCGAACCCCGCGACGAACTCGTTGACGGCTTCGGTAAATCCCATGACCTCCGGTGCGACGTAGTTGATCAGGCACGCCCGATCCACCTTCGCGGCATCCAGATGGTCCAAGAAGGCTCGTGGGTCGTCTGTGAGCCGCTGGGCGCGATCCCTGTCAGGGATTTCTCGCCATAGCATCTCGAGGACGTTCGGCTTGATTTCGCGATACGGCTCGAGGTGCACGTGGACGTCCGTGATTCCGGGCAACGCGCCGCCGTAGCCCAGGGCTCAC
Source organism: Thermoplasmata archaeon (assembly GCA_036395115.1). NCBI lineage: Archaea > Methanobacteriati > Thermoplasmatota > Thermoplasmata > Thermoplasmata archaeon. Next base: position 15,953 of record DASWDU010000023.1, read on the forward strand.
GAAAGCCTTTTCGTAGGCGCTCAGGTCACACCGGACTCGGAAGACGGCGGATCACTTCTCGGTAGTCGCGATACGGCGTCGAGCACGGCTGGCCGTCGGCATACAGCAAGACGTTCTCGCCGGGATCCGCGTTGCTCAGAGCGAGGATTGTCGAGGAGACCGTCCCTCCACCGGGGGAGTGGACGCAGATGCTCACGCCTCCCGGGCCGGACGCGTGCGTCCGGAGCGTGGACTGGAGCGCCCGGACAACGTCCTCGATCGACCGGTTCGACGTCTTTGAGAGGAGGCCTTGGATCGTCTGCACCTTCGGATCCGTCGCGATATTCCCTCCCTCGTTCGTGAGGACGTTGAGTCCCTCGCGGCCGCGCGTCATTCCAATCTCGCCATTGTACCGGAAGAATCGCACCTCCTTCCGGGAGGCGACGAACAGGTTCCAGAAGTTGTACTCGTGCTCGCGCACCTCGCGTTCCAGGAGGATGTCCACCGCCGGAACGGAGGTCTGCCTCAGGGTGTCGAGGACGAGCTGTCCACGGGATCGCGCGCTCGCCGAGGTCCGGCCGCGGCGGTTCGACAGCGCGACGACGAGCCCGGTGCCGCTCGCGCCGAGCCAGGTGCCGCCCGCCTGGCGGTCACGCGGGGCTACGATGACCGGGTCCTCCGCGATGAGGGCGGGCGGATCCGCGGGACGCATCGCGGACTCGTCGCGGTTCATCCCGACCACGAGGTCGTATCCGGGGACGGAGTGCCAGAGGGCGATGAGCGTGCACATCGTCCGGCCTCACGGATTCTGTTTGAGATCGTACGCCCGCATCTGGGCCACCCGAGCCACATCGGCCCGGCCTGCCTTCGTCGCAGACTCCATTGCCCGCTCGTACGCGACGATCGTCGCCTGACGAAGGGTCGGGTCGCCGCTCGTCGAGGCCTGCTCGCTCATCGCCTCCGCCGTGTCGAAGAAGTACTTCGCCGCGCTGAGATGATCACCGAGCGTCCGGAAGAACGCCCCCGCGAACAGGCCCTCGTGGGTGAGCCCTTCCGCGCCGGCGGAGAAGTTGTCCTTCAACACGGAGGCATATTCCTTCGCGATGTCGGGAAGCGAGGGGTCGCCATGGAGGTCTTGTACGGCGTTGCGGTACTCGACGAGGGCCAAGTATTGGCGTTCGTCGCGGGCCATCACGGCGTCCTCGAGAGAAAGGTATCCCTGGCCAGCTTTCCGTCGCCACACGCCCGCCTCGGGGAGCCGTCCGAGCTTCTCGCTGCAGCGCGCGAGCGCCTGGAAGATTCCGACCCGATCGAGGGAAGAACCGGACTCCGTGAGCGTCGCGTAGTGTGGGAGTGCCTTCGCGAACTCCCCGCGCGCCTCCGCGTCGATCGCCTCAATGAGGTCGGACATGGAGTGGCGAAGTCGCTCACGGGATATGAGCCTGCGCTCGTCGTCGGAGAAGAAAATTTAAGTGGGTCGGCTATTCGCGGCGCATGGCCGAAATCATCATCGCCTTGATCCTCCGGTTCCTCCATATCTTGTTCGGAATCGCTTGGATTGGCGCGCTCGTGTACGGTGTCGGGGTTCTCGGTCGCGTACTCCCCCGCGTCGACGCGGCCTCCCGAAAGGAATTCATGAAACATTTCATCCCGGTCGTCACCCAGTTCCTTCCGGGGAGCGCGGTCATGACAATCCTCTTCGGGTTCCTCCTCTACCTGTACCTTGGCGAATTCGACGTCGCCATCCTCGCGGGGAGCGCGTGGGGGCGGACTCTCCTTTTCGCCCTCGTCCTGGCGCTCGCGACGTTCGCCATCGGCATGGTGTTCGGTGTCGGGAGCGCGAAGAAGATCCTCGGACACCTGAAGGAGGAGTCGTGCACCCACGGTCCCGAGGTCGGGGCCCTCCAGAAGCGGTTCAACCTCTCCCAAGTCATCAGCCTCGGTCTCGGGCTTGTGATCGTCGTGCTGATGGTCCTCGCGACCGAAGGGATGTGAGCCTCAGATCTCGGCCCACTTGCCGTGGCCTTCCCACACCCGGACGTGCAGCGGGAACTTGATCTTCGCCTGGAGCCGCTTCGAAATCAGCTCGCAGATGTTCTCGACGGTCGGGTACTCGAGGAAGTCGTTCCAGTCTTTGTGGTCGTACTCGGCGAGGATCGTGCGCAACGCCTTCTTGATCTCCGCGAAGTCGAGGAGCATCCCGCCCTTGTGCTCCCCTTCGATGGTGACGTCGATCTGGTACGTGTGACCGTGGAGGGACCCGCAACGCTCGTGGCCCGGGAGGTGGTGCGCGCAGTCGATGTACTCCGTGACCCCGAGCTTCATCGTCCGCACGAAGAGCCCGGCGGCCATAAAGATTGGCCACCGCGGCCATCAAATCGGCGTCACGGTGAGGAACCTCAACGGTCCCGTACCCCGCTGCATGAACTGGTGTTCCTCGTTCGACTGGACGAGCAGCACGACGCCCGGGCGGAGGACGAGCTTCGAGCCGCCGATGATCGCGGTCCCGCGGCCTTCCGTGACGACGAGCTGGTGGTCCCACTCGTGGCGGTGCATCGCGGAGTATCCGCCCTTGCCCAGGATCAGCTCGTGCATCGAGGTCTTCCGCGCGCCGTCCTCGCGCCCGATGAGCTGGCGCATCTTGACGTTGTAGCTGCCGTCCTCCAGGAAACGCACGGGCCCGACGGACCGGACCGTCGTCGTGTACATGGTGTGCGGCCGGGGAATCGCCCCACCCGAATAAGATTTGCGTCTCGTCCGCTCACGCCTCGTGCGCGACCGGATCCTCGACGCCGACGGCGGCGAATGCGGTGCGCCGCTCCTTGCACGACTCGCAGGTGCCGCAGTGGACGTCGCGGTCCCAGTAGCAGGACCACGTGATGTCGAATGGGACGTTCATCTCAAGGCCCATCCGCACGACTTCCTCCTTCGACTTGCCGCTCAGCGGCACGAGGATCTGCACCGGCGACTTGTCGTACGACCAGAGGCTCAGGTGGAACACGCTGTTCAGGAAGTTGAAGAACTTCGGACTCGCGTCGGGGAACGACTCCGGGTCGATTCCGTTGTGTCCGCCGACGATGTACCGCACCCCGCCGAGCTCCGCGTAATAGCCCGCGAGGGCGTAGAAAATCAGGTTCCTCCCGGGGATGTAGCCCTCGGGGGACTCGAGGAGCAGCCGGTTCTCGATCCCCTGCGCGCGGAGGTCGTGGACCTCCTTCAGGAAGGGGAGATCGACGTGGCGGGCGTTTTCGATGCCGCTCCGTTCGGTGAGTGCGGCGATGGCGGCGTTCTCGCGCCGCGGCCGACCGAAGTAGTCGAACGTCAGCGGCTGGAGGTCCCAGCCCCGCGCCTTCGCCCACCACAGCGTCACGGCCGAGTCGATGCCGCCGGAAAGCAGGACGATCGCGCGGTCCATGCATCATGCCGCCTGGGCCCCTCGTCGAAGTCGCGAGGGACCCGCGGACGGGAGCCCTCGGCGCCATAAATATCTGTCCCAGGAACGGACACGCGTCGGTGCTTCGGTCGCTACGCGGCGGGCGGCGGAGGCACGTGGTACGGCTGCCACAGGACGGACAGCTCGTCCTCGATTCCCTCGATCGTCTCGCCCGACCAGTGCACGAGCCGCGCGCCGTACCGGTCCTGGAGCACCGCGAGCAGGTGACGCAGCCGGTGGACGATATCCTCCGTCTGGCCAGACTTCACGAGCACCGCCGCGACGACCCCGCTGTCGTTGCACATCACGAAGCGGTGGTCCCCCAATGTCACCTCGTGGACCTCGCCGTCCCGTTCGGAAAAGGCCTCGCGGACGAACGACGAGATCGCGGAGATCATGCTCCCGACCACGTCGCGGTCCTTGTCGGACATCAGGCTCCGGGACATGTGTTTGACCAGGAGACCGTTCGGCCCGATCAGGAAGACCTCCTCGACCACGGGCTCCGGCGGGACCTCGACGACAAACTCGGTCGGCGGGGGCGGAGGCAACTCGGGCTCGACCGCCGAGGCCCTTGTGAAAGGGGTGAGCTCGACGGCGCGCGCCGGGGTCCCCTTCTTCGCCGTCTTGACCGACGCGATGTGCCAGACGTCCGACGAGGCCCAAGCGAGCGCGAGCCCCGCGACGATCGCGAGGACCCAGCCCGTGGCCGGCGTCCATGCGAGGACCGTCCCGGTCGCGGGGTCGTACGTCTGGCCCCGGAATTCGGGGATGCCGGCCCCGAGGCTCGGCAGGTCTGCCGTCGCCGCGGCAGGCAGTGTGAAGACAATCGCGAAGGTTGCGTACAGGATCGAAGCACAGGCGCCGAGGAACGCGACGCCCGCGTATGTTCCGCGTATCCCCTTCCAACGCGAGAGCGCGGTCAAGGCAACGCCGCCGAGCGACGCGATCATCCCGATCAGAAAGAACTGGGCGAACTCGCCGAACGCGCGGGCCATGTTCGGTTGCGACGCCGAGAGCTCGGCGTAGCTATAGGACCGGGACTCTTCGAGTTGGTTCGATGTCTTGTTGAACCGTTCGCGATGCGCGGAGAACAGGCCGTATTGCCAGACGTCGCGGACTTGCGCGTTCTCGAGCCGCCACTCCCAGGTCGGCTGCCCGAAGACGGCGACGGCTAAGGCGATGGCTACCCCTGCGGCAGCGATGCCCGACCAGACAGACATGTCTGGAAATTCGACGCCGCCGTGCGGTTATGAGGCCTCTCACGTGGTTATCGGGGCTGACACGAAAAATCAAGATTGAGAACCGACCTTAGCGGCCTTTCCATGCCGGATCGCGCTTCTCGAGGAACGCCCGCACGCCTTCCTCCTTGTCCTCGGACGCCATCGCGAGCGCGAAGAGGCTCTGCTCGTACCGACGGCCTTGGTCTAAGGGTAGCCGCGTCGCCGCGTGAATCGCCGCCTTCGCCAGTCGGACCGCGACGGCGCTGTGCGCCGCAATCTTTCCGGCGATCTCGAAGGTGCGCTCTTCGAGCCGCGCGTGCGGGACGACCTCGTCCACGAGGCCGAGCCGGAGGGCTTCTGCCGCATCGATTCGATCTCCGGTGAGGGTGAGCTTCATCGCGTTGCCCATGCCAACGAGCCGCGGCAGTCGCTGGCTCCCACCTCCACCTGGGATGATCCCGATGTTGATCTCCGTCTGCCCGAGCGTCGCCTGCTCCGATGCGATTCGGATGTCGCATGCCATCGCGAGCTCGAGTCCGCCACCGAAGCAGTAGCCGTTGATCATCGCGATGATGGGCTTCGCCACCCGATCGACCGCGTCGTACAAGGTTCCGTGCTCGTTCATGCGCCACTGTTCCATCGGCGTCCGACCTTGGAACTCGTGGATGTCTGCGCCGGCCGTGAAGGCCTTGTCGCCTGCGCCCGTCATCACGATTGCGCGCACCTTCGCGTCCGTGTCGGATTCGTGCAATGCGCGGATGAGTTCCTCTTTCATCATCATCGACATCGCGTTCAGTTTGTCGGGACGGTTGAGGATGATGAGGCCCGCGGAATCCCGACGGCTTGTGACAATCGTCTCAAAGTTCATGATATCGGCGGGAGGAAGGCCCTCAGGCGACTTGAGTCCTCGCTCCGGGGTTACCTCTAAACGGGGTAAGCCGCCCGGTTCCCGTCGGTCGCCTCGGCGGTTTCCATCGATTTGCGGGGCCCCCGCTCACTTCCCCTGGAACGTCGGCTTCCGCTTCTCGAGGAAGGCCCGGAATCCTTCTTTCGCGTCGGCCATGGCGAAGAGCCGGTTCTGCAACTCCCGTTCGAGCGCGAGGCCCTCGTACATCGGCATCTCGAGGCCTTCCGTCACGGATCGCTTGATGAGGCCCACGGCCCGCGCCGAGTGCTGCGGATACGTCAGCCCCTTCGCGAAGGCCATCGTCTCCTCCCAGAACTTTTCCCGTGGGAAGACCCGGTTCAGGAGGCCCCAGTCCAGCGCCTCCTTCGGCGTCAGCATGCGGCCCGTGGCCATGAGGTCGATTGCGCGGCTCTTGCCGACCAGGCGCGGCAGACGCTGTGTGCCGCCTGTGCCGGGTAGGACGCCGAGCGTGACCTCCGGCAAGCCGATCCGCCACGCGCCGTCCGATGCGACCCGGAGATCGGTCGACATCGCGATTTCGAGGCCGCCGCCGACGCAATGTCCGTCGATCGCCGCGATGAACAGCTTCGGCGTGCTCTCGAGCTTGTTCAGTGTCTCCTGGCAGTCGAGGCAGAACATCGCCTTGTAATCCGGCGTCGAGGTCGCGAGGAGGTTGATGTCCGCGCCCGCCGACCAGATGCCGTCGAGTTTCGACGCGAGCACGCAGAGGTCGACGTTGTCGTCGAACCGCACGTCGTCCACGACCGCGCTGAGGTCTCGCATCAGGTCCGCATCGTAGGTGTTCGCCTTCGGCTTGTTGAGCCACGCAATCGCGACGCGGTCTTTCTTCTCGAGGGAAATGTATCTCAGGTCCATCGCACTGCCTCGGGCGTGCCAAGGATTCAAGTCGTTATAAAAGCTGGCTCTTTCAGCGGGATGCGACGGACTCGGGCGTCCCCCACTTGTCGTTGAACAGGAACTCGTCTTTGACGAACTCCCAGTGCCGGCTCGTCATGTAGCGCGCGGGCAGGACCGTCTTGAGGTAGTCGACGTACTCGGCGCGTTCGACCGGTCTTCCGTCGTCGGCCAGCGCTCGTCCGTGAACGTCGTACGGCAGGTACACGTACCCGACCCCCGCCGCGTCGGATCCGGGGAGCCGGTAGTCGCCGTACTCGCGGAGTCCTCGGATCCGGAAGAACCGCCGGTCGGGGAGGAACAACAGATCGTCCTTCGTGAGCCCGTGGACGGTCTCGCCCTTCTCCTGGGTTCGACGCAGGATCGCCTCGGCCTCCTCCCGGGAGCATCGCGTCCTCGCCTGGACAATCGCGAGGTTCGCGTCCTTCACCTTCCCGAGGACCTCGTCGATGTAGATCGCCTGCGCCTCGGCGTTCTTCAGGGTCTTGAAGACGCCCTTGACGAGATCCCCGCCGAGTTCGGACCCGAACATCTCGAGCCCGCGGGGGTACCACATGTTCAGCGTCGCCTGCAGATCCGCGATTCCAAAGTTCCCGCCGTCGAGGGTCGCGGCGACCGCGATTGCCTTCATGAGCGTCTCGCCTGCGGCGAGATGGTACGATTCCTCGAGGAAGCGCATCCAGGGCATCGAGATTGCCATGGGGCCGTAAAGGAAGTGATGTTGCATCTCGAGCTGGAACTTCCCGACGCGGTCGATGAACGACAGGAACGTCGCGGAGTCCATGAGGCTCTTGAACTCGATGTTGAAGGCGTCGAGGACGTGCTCGCCCGGCTTCATCGCGAAGAGCTCCTCCATCGTCTCCGTGGCCCAGCGGCGGCCCCACCGCGCCTTGTCGAACGTCTCGTCGAGCGTCAGCACGCCCGCCATCTGCATGTGGTGCCGCAGTTCCTCGACGCATACCCGTTTCTTCGAGAACGAGATCGCATCGAGCCGGTGGCCCGTCGGGTCCGTCCGGTGGATGCCCTCGACGATCTCCTTGTCGAAGCCGGTGAGAGAGCCGCCGTCCAGCTGTTCGTACACCATGCGGTGTTGCTGAATCGACCCGAGCTCCGTCGACGCCTGCGCGCGGATGATCTTGAGCGCGGTCATGAACTGCGCATCCGGCATCTTGTCCGCGGTCCAGACCCGGTTCGAGAGGCTGGCCGTCGCCGACGTCGACCCGACGACCTTCTGAGCGAACCCGCCGAAGCCGTCTGGCTTCGCCATGATCACGCTCAGGCGTGGCATCGGCGTCTCTGGGTAGTACCGCGACCAGTTCGGCTGGTCCAAGACCTCCGGCATCTCGGGGAAGTACGTCTCCTGCCAGCGCTTCCCCTCGTCCTGCCATTTTTTCGGGAGCGACTCGATCCGGAATTGGTCGAGGAACGGCATGCCGCCTGTACGATGCACACGGGGAAGGATGAACCTTTCTTGCGCGCGCCCTCACGCCCTCGCGATGCGTCGGTCGGCCTCGGATCCGAGCACGACGACTCCGAAGGCGACGAACGCCCCCAGCCCGCGGGTCCCCACCCAGGAATCACACGAGGATTTCGAAGAGCGCGAGGAGTCCCACGACCGCGACGAGGCGCCGCAGATACTTGTGGCGCCCGATCTTGGGATCTTCTCCGTGGGGGCGAAGGCCGATCGCCTACTTCCCGCTCCCTTCCTGCGGATCGAGGTCCTCGCGATCCTGCGCCGACCGGCGCCGGAATCCATTATCCCTTTGACGACCGTCCAATAACCTACTTCTAGCGGGCACTCGTGCTCGACTTGCGAAGAGGTAAAGCCCCGCATGAACAGAGCATTCGGAATTGCGGCGTTCGCCCTCGCCGTGGGCCTCGCGCTCACGGCTGCCGTGGCACTCGGGGTCGGTTTGCCTTCGCAGGCGAATCAACATGCCGCGGACGCGGCTTCGGCAGCACAGTCCGGAGCCGACGTCAGCGGCCACCCCAACGCCACGGTGAACCAAGTGCCGCCGGGCCCGCCCGCGTGGCTCAACGACAGCGCCCCATACGGGCCGCCGACTTGGGTCACGTCCGGAGGACCGCCCACTTGGGTCATCCTGCCGTAGTCGGATGTCGATCCGGACGGCAGGACTTCCCCCTTTTGCCTCAACGACGCTCGAGCACGCCGACGTAGTCCCCGGGCACGTATCCGCCTTCCCAGATTACGCGGACGAGTTCCCATCCCGTCCCCTCCGCGAGCCGCGCGAGTTCCTCCGGTGAAATGAGCAGGAGTTCGAACCAGTCCCCCACCTTGCCTCTGTAGCGCACGCGCAAGATGAGCAGGCCGGCCGGCCGTTTCCTCCGCAGGTTCCGTTTCACGTACGGCAGGTGGTCGTCCGACCACGTGCCGGGAATCCGGCTGTTGCCGATGATCCGAGCGCGCGTCCGGGTGATTTCCCGGAGCTCCCGCAGGAAGCGCCGCGTCCGTGGGAGATCCCCCGGCAGGCCGAGGTTGTTGCCCAGCATCAGGACCGTGTCGAACGTCCCCAGGCCCCGCGGCAGGCGCCGCACGCTCGCCTCGTACACCTGCGCGAGGCCGCGGATCCGTGCGAGCGCAACCTGCGTCGGGGACGCGTCCACGCCGACGACGTCGAACCCTTTCTTCTGGAGGAAAAGGGCGTGTCGGCCGGGTCCACATCCGAGGTCCAGGACGCGGCCGCGGACGAGCCGCAGCGCCTCCCGTTCCATCCGAGGCCACCGGCTCGAGGGCGCGAAGGAACCCTCGATCTTCGAGGCGCTGCGGTACCCGTCGTCCCGCTCGAACTCCACGAGGACCTTCTTCCCGAGCCAATGATCGAGCATCGCGCGCGCGTACAGCTCGAACGAGGATCCGGGAGGCGGTTTCTGCGAGGACGTCGGCACGGTCGCCGCCGGATGCGACGTTGTCGTATTGAGCCTTCCCCCCGCGAGCGCGCAGCTACAAGATAGTCGGGGCGCGCAAGCCTTTATGCCGTCCGATGCCCTAGCGCCGCCGGGGTCGGAGATGGCGCGCGTCCGCAAGGAAGCGAAGTTCGAGGTTTTCGGTCAGGAGATGCTCGAGAAGGTCGTTGCGAAGAGCGGCAGCTCGGGTCGCGTGTACTTGCCGCCGGACTGGATCGGCAAGCGAGTGAAGGTCATTCGCGTCGAGTGAGGACCGCGTATGGCGAGCCGCTTCGGGCCGACCGACTTCGCTGCCTGCGCGCGATGCGGCAGCGACCAAGTGCACCCGAAGCTCCTCGTGATGGGGCCGATTGCGGGGATCGATAGCGACAGCCGGGCCTACGTGTGCCATGTGTGCGGCTACGAGGGCCTCCCGATCCTCTTCGACACCGCCGAGGAGCGCGCGCAGTTCGAGCGGGAGAAGAAAGGGCTGTGGCCCGCCGAGCCGAAGTCCGCGAACAAGGGGGTTCGCAGCATCCCGATCCTCCCGATCCAAACGGACCCGCTGATTGACATCAAGGTCCTCGACCTCATCCCGATCCGCGTCGCCAACGTCACGGGCGTCCGGTGGGAGGACGGCCGGCTTCAACCGACGGCGTACCGCGCCTCGTTCCAGGAGTACTGGGACGCGATCGGGGGCCCGCGGTACAATGCGGCCCTCGTATTCATGCTCGACCTGAGCGGCGTGAACCGCGCGAACCCGAACTTCGATGTGACGCGACATCTCGTGAAACGGTGCGACGTCTGGCTCGACTCCGGCGGCCGCGAGCCGGAAGAGGTCATGGACGGCTACATGCTCGACGTCGAGCGGGTCGTCGCGGGTTCAAAGACCCTCCGCGGCATCGGCGCGTTCGCGGAGCTGTACGGGCTTTCGTCGGAGGTGTTGCCGTGCCTCGACTGGGACGGCCGCGTCGTCTGGGGAGACCCGCGGGAAACGCAGGTCGAGCTGCGGCACGTCGCGAAGCGCCTTCGATCGATCGGCTTTCCGTCGTTGTGCGTCATGGACTTGCGACGCCTCGGGACGGAACTCGGCCCCGACCCGGCGCTCCTCGCCCTCCTGGAAGGGCTGGACGCGGAGCTGTACATCGGCGGCGGCATCCAGGAAACCGACGTGGCGGCGCTGGGCGAGCGCGGGTTCGCGGGCGGCCTTGTCGATCCGTACACGCCCGTAATCCGCGACCTGATGCGCCCTCCGAAAGAGCGGTCGACGACGGAAGCGACCGCACCCGCCGCCGCGCCACGCACCCCGCCGGCCCCGGACGCCGTGCCGGGTCCCTCCTGAAGACGTGGGACGCCTTTTACCGGGGATCGCACAGAAGTTCCGTCCCCGCAGCCAGTCCGTTAAGAATTCTGACATAACTATAAGGCCGCCAAGCGGCTCCGCGCGACGGGGAGGCGGACTGGGTATGGCATTAATGCTGGACGTGAACTTCTTCATCGCCATCATCGCGGCGACAATCGTGAGTTTCGTGATCGGGGGACTGTGGTATGGACCCCTCTTTGGGAAGGCGTGGATGGCCGCCATGGGGAAGACCGAGGCGGACCGGGAGGCGATGCGAAAGCAAGCGCCGAAAGGGTTCGTGGTCGCGCTCGTCGGCGCCTTCATCGCGTCGTTCGTGCTCGGGATCTTGCTTCAATACGCTCGGCTGGCGAACGTCGGGTTGCCCGCCGGGGTCGTCGGAGGGCTGGCGCTCGGATTCCTCGTCTGGTTCGGGTTCCCGTTGACCGGGATGATCACCGGGGCCATCTTCGAAGGCGCCTCCGGAAAGCTCGTCGGGATCAACCTCGGCCACGCCCTCGTAACCTTCCTCGCGATGGGGCTCGTCCTCGGGATCTGGGTCTGAGCCGAACTCCGCGGAAAGAGTCAAGTCCCAGGGCCCCGTCCGGGACCGGAGGGAATCGATGTCCGCGCGAAAAGTCCCGAGGCCGTTCGACCTGCATTGGGGGAAAGGCGTCATCGCCGAAGAGGCGTCCGTCGTGACGCCGTTCCACGAGCCGACGATCCAGTTGCTCGCCTTCGACGACGGGTCGAGGTCGTTGCGGTTCTGTGCATACCACGACTCGTCCTTCGCGCGGATGCCTCTCATCGTCTCGGAAGAGCACATCGGGGCGCTCGCGAAGGCAGTCAGGAAGAGTCCGCAGATTCGGCGGCTTCTGAAGGAACTCGTCGGATGAGCGCCCGCGCATAGCGGGCATGTTGGCGGAGTGCGCTCAGACGCGTTCGACCTCGACTCCCACCTTTCGGATGATGTCGAGGCCTTCGTCGGACCGATACGTGGCTCGGTAGTACACCTTCGAGACGCCCGAATTCACGATCGCCTTGGCGCATGTGATGCACGGCTGGGCGGTCACGAAGACGACCTTCCTTGGGTCGTTGACCCGCACCTTGATCAGCGCGTTTACCTCCGAGTGAACGCAGCCGCACCCGCCGGGCTGGTCGGCTTTGCAATCGTCGTGAGATAGTCCTCTTGCGGTCCCATTGTACCCGAATCCGTAGATTTGGGTCATGTCTTCGGACGCGATGACGCATCCGACCTGGAATCGTTTGCACGTGGCCCGTCGGGTGAGGGACGTCGCGAAGTCCATGATGAGGCTCTCAAGACTCGGTCGTTCGATCGTCCCCATGGCGGATCTCCTCAGATGCTCCCACGCAAACCCTGGGTCGGCTTAAGGTTTCGGAAGGATCGAGGAACGGACGTTCCGCGGTCCCGCTGGAAGCCTTAATCCTCATTCGCGGCGATGCCCGCGGACGATGAGATTGGAGTCGGCCTCCGTGGCCGCGCCAAGCGTCTCGCCGGAACGAGTCGCAGCCTTCCGCCTCGCGAGGCACCACCTGTCTGAACGCGCGCCGACCTCGGCCTTGGCGCGGGTCGCAGGCGACATGGTGGGCGCGCAGGCCCAGGTCCTGTCTGCGGCGCAGATCTCCCTATGGGCGCGGACTCGGGGCTTGCGGCTCGAAGACGTCAATGCGGCGCTCTCCGAACAGCGGACTCTCGTGAAGACATGGTGCCTCCGAGGAACGCTTCACATCATCCCTTCCAACGACTTCGCGGTGTTCGTTCGCGGATCGGCACGGCGGGGCGCCCGCTGGACCGCGTGGATGCTTCGCGCTGGGATCCCGATCGACGCGGTCGACCGGCTCCTCGAGGCGGTGCGGGATGTGCTGGACCGGCCCCTCACGCGAATGGAAATCGCGGGACGGATTCGAGACACGCTCGGCATCAAGATCGCTGCGAAGTCGGGCCGCGGCTGGGGTGGGCCATCGAACGCGACCGGATTCCAGATCGCCGGCACCACCTTGTCCCTCGATGGGATCATGTTCCTCGCGGGTCAGCGGGGCCTCGCCTGTTTCGGTCCAATGCGCGGCGCGGAGGCGACGTTCGTCCGCCCGGAGGACTGGCTCCCGAACTGGCACGACATGCCCGCCGAGAAGGCCGAACCCGAACTCCTGAGGCGCTACCTTCGGGGGCACGGCCCCGCGACGGTGCCGGATTACGCCCGCTGGACGTACATGACTGCCGCCGACACCCGCGATGTCTGGCGACGTCTCGAACCGGAGATGGCCCCCGTCGACGTGGCAGGACGGGTCGGTTGGGTGTTGCGCGGGGACCTGGCCGCGCTGCGACGGGCGAAGCTCGACGGGCCGATCGTCCGCCTCCTACCATCCTTCGATTCGTTGCTCCTCGGCCTGGTGGACAAGGGCCACCTCGTGGACGCGACGCACTACAAGCGCATCTACCGCCCGCAGGGATGGCTCTCGCCGGTCGTCCTCGTGGATGGCCGGGCTGCGGGTGTGTGGTCGTACGAACGGAAAGGGCGGCGACTCGCGGTCCGCGTGGAGGCGTTCCGCCGATTCCCTGCGGCGGTCCGCTCTCGAGTCACGGATGAATCGGAAGACCTCCGGCGGTTCTTCGGTATCCCCGAGGTCACCGTCGCCTTTCGCTGAATCCGAAGGCGGGCGGCGTATGCGACGCGGACCGAGACTTCGTGCATTGCCGGTTTCGCAATTCCCGGCGCAGCCTCGTCCCGACGCCGGCGTTCAGTCCGGGGTCGCTGTGGTCCATCCGCCCGCGGAAGGCAGGGGGATCGATCCCTCCGCTTCCGGTCGTTCCTTCTTCGTGCCTCGATTCCACAGGATGATGAGGACGCGCAAGGTGTTGGGGAACCTGCGGAATCGCATCGACACGCCGCTCTCCGCGATTGTGACGACTTCCAGGTTCATGGACTCCTCCTTCGAATCTCGATTCGGTCGCCCTCGTGAGAAAGGGAGAGCTTCGGGCCGCGCAATCACGCGGCCCGCGCGAGCCACACGTCGCCCCCGCGAAGACGATCGTCCTCGTCCGGAGACCGATTCTTCCGCCGAGAAGCGGCGGGCCGCCGCCGGCGACGATCGCGCTGCTTCCGGGTGTTCTTCTTGCTCATCGCATAGCCGATCAGCGCGAGTCCGCCGAGGACCCCGAGGAAGATTGCCTCGATTGGCGGTGCCACGGGCTCGGGCCGGCCCGCGATGGCGAGGCCATACACGACGACGCCCGCAAGGGCGGCAATCGCGGTACCCACGACGGTGGGAGCTGGGGAACGCCAGAAGGACGGGTCCCCCGCAACTGCAGGCCATGTCTCGTTCGATGCCAAGAAGTCATCCACCTCGCCGCCTACCCGCGGCGGCATCGCACTTAACCATCATTGGACGCTCCTCGAAGGAGCGAAAAAAGGCTCCGTCGCGGGCGTCGAAACGAAAATACTAAGAAGCCCGGTCCGCGGCCGGCCGCTTGGCGAGCTCCCGTTCCCGGAGCTCCCGGCGGAGGACCTTCCCGACGAGGGACTTTGGCAGGTCGGCCGTGAACTCAATCTGTTTGGGCACCTTGAACGGCGCGAGGCGCTCCTTGCAGAAGGCGATGATGTCGTCGCCCGACGCGGCCATCCCGGCCTTGAGCACGACGAACGCCTTGACCGTCTCGCCGCGGTACGGGTCCGGGACGCCGATCGCGGCGGCGTCCGCGACGGCCGGATGCATGAAAAGGACTTCCTCGACTTCCCGCGGGTACACGTTGTATCCGGAGCACAGGATCATGTCCTTCTTGCGGTCGACGATCGAGAAGTACCCGTCCGGGTCCATCGTGGCGATGTCGCCGGTCAGGAGCCATCCGTCCCGCAGCACGGCCGCCGTCTCCTCGGGTTTGTTCCAGTATCCTTTCATCACCTGTGGACCGCGGACGGCAAGCTCCCCGACCGCGCCTTGCGGGAGTTCCTTCGTCGCGTCGTCGGGATCGACGATCTTCGCGTCCGTGTCCGGGACCGGGATCCCGATGCACTCCTTCACCACGCCGTTCAGCGGGTTGCAGTGCGTGACGGGCGACGCCTCCGTGAGGCCGTAGCCTTCCACGAGCCGCCCTCCGGTGGCGGCCTCGAACTGCCTCCGCACCTCGTTCGGGAGCGGCGCGGCGCCCGAGACGCACGCTCGGATCGAGCGGAGGTCGTACTTCGCGAGCTTCGGATGGCGGAGGATCGCGATGTACATCGTCGGGGCGCCGGGGAATTCCGCCGGCTTCGTCTTGTCGATCAGCTTGAGGATCGCGCCGATCTCCCTCGGGTTCGGGTAGAGGACCATCTCGTTGCCCCGGACGACGGAGAAGAGCATGACCGCGGTGAGTCCGTAGACATGGAACAAGGGGAGCACGCCGAGCACGCGCTCGGGCCCGGTGGAACCCACGGCGAACCAGGCGGACGTCTGCAGCGCATTCGCGACGAGGTTGCGGTGCGTGAGCATCGCCCCTTTGGGCGTCCCCGTCGTCCCGCCCGTGTACTGGAGGACCGCGATGTCGTCCGGCGCCACGCGGGCCTCCTGGCTCGGATCGGCGGGAGTTCGCGCCAGGTCGGCGAATCGGTACACCCAAGGCTCCCTCGGAATGTCGAGCGGCCAGTGGCCCTGCTTCTTGAGGTCGTGCCGCCTCTTCATCGGGTAGAGCTGGCGGAGCGGGGTCCGGAGGAACTCGCGGACATCGCAGACGATGACGCGTTTCACGGGCGACCGCGTCTTCGCCTTGGAAACGTTGGCCCAGAACAGGTCGAGTGCGACGACGGTCTCGACGCCGGCGTCGTTCCAGATCTGTTCGAGCTCCCGCGGCACATAGATCGGATTCGTCTGCGCCACGACGCCTCCCGCCCGCAACACCGCGAAGAAGGCGACGACGAAATGGGGCGTGTTCGGGAGGAGAAGGGAGACGCGGTCCCCGACCCGCACGCCGATCCGGCGCAAACCCGCCGCGAACCGGTCGACGGCCGCGTCGAGTTCTCGATACGACAAGGACTTGCCGTAGAACGTCACCGCAGCACGATCGCCGTAGTCCCGCGCGGTGCGGCGGAGCAGCTCCGCGAGCGGGATATCCGGATAGTCGAGGGATCTCGGTACGCCCTCCGGCCAGCTCCCGGACCATGGCCTCGCCGACGCCGCTTCCGCGTGCATCCTTCGCCGACAACGGGGGCGAGGCCTAAAAGATAGTGGACCCCGGACGGTCTCTCGAAACGATTATCCGTCGCAGGGTCGCTCGGAGGCCCGATGCCCCAGGGGCCCGGCCTCCGCGCGGAACGGAAAGGACCCGTGGCCGTCCTCCGAATCGAGAACCCCCCGTGGAATCTCCTGACGCTCTCCATGGTCGCGGCCCTCGCGACGTCCGTCGCAGAACTCGAGAAGGACGACTCCGTCCGTTCGGTCGTCGTGACGGGGGATGGCCGCACGCACTTCTGCGCGGGCGCCGACATGGGCGAGTGGTCCCGACTCGGTCCGAAGGAAGCGCAAGCCGAGATCAGCCGGGGGCAAGATTCATTCTGGGCGCTCGAGCATCTCACGAAGCCGACGATCGCCGCGGTCGCGGGTTCGGCGCGCGGGGTCGGGGCCGAACTCGCCCTCGCGTGCGACATCCGCATCGCGGACGAGAGCGCCATGTTCTCGTACCCGGAGGTGGACCTTGGATGGATGCCGAGCCACGGGGCGACGGCGAGGCTCTCCAAGATCGTCGGTCGATCGAGGGCGCTCGAGATCCTCTTGAGCGGGAAAGAAGTGAAGGCGCTCGACGCGCTCCGCCTCGGGATGGTCGACCATCTCGCCTCTCCCGGCGGGGCGTTCGACCAGGCGGAAGCCCTTGCGACCGCATTCGCCGCGAAGCCCCGGCCGGCGGTGAAGGCGATCAAACGGGCGCTCACGGAAGGGGACGAGAAACCGTACCGCAACCGCTTCCTCCTCGAGTCGCAGCATGCGGTCCAGCTCGCTTGGACGGACGAGTACAAGGCCGCGATGGAGCGACTTCGCGAGAAGAGTCCCTGATCTTCGGAGGCGCGGACCAAGCGCGCGGCCGGAAGGTCCGGACGTGGCAGAGCCACGGACCCGCGAAAACCGCACCTTCGCTCGCGCGGCGGTCGAACACGGCCGTGGAAGGCGACGGGGGCTCCTCAGCCCCGACGCATGATCGTCTCCTTCGGCCCCCACCGCTTCAGCTCGATGTCGACGCCGACGTCAGTCGCGACGAACGAGCCGTCCCGAAGGCCCGCGTCCTTCAAGACCTTGCGGCGTTGCTCGCCGTCCTCGAATCCGAGTTGCGTCTGAAACATCCCGAAGTCGATCTCCACGGTCCCGTCCACCCGGACGGCGCCGACGAGCCGCGTCCCGCTCTCGAGGACCGCTCCGGGCGTGACGATCCGATGGGCACGGACCCGTTTCAGGTACCCGAAGCAAATCACCCGGCCCTCCGCCCACTCTCCCGCACGGACCTTCAGGTACGCATCCCGCGGATCGATGCCGTAGATGTCCACGAAGCTCGCGGAGTCCTTCGGATCGTACGACCAGCCTTTCTTCGGGTCCCGCGCGATGCGCATCCGGAGGTAGCCTTCCGCCTCGCAGTCCGGACACAGGACGGCCTCGAGGATCCGGCCCCTCACGGGGAACGCCGCCTCGAACTCGAGGCCCGATTTGATGGCACGAGGCACGGCGATCCCAGCGACTCCGATGGCGATAATGACGACGCGAGAGCTTCAAGCCGTCGCGGGCCTTACACGAGCCAACGCGCGGGGGAGCGGCGATCCCGGACGAACGCCTGGTCCACAACTACCTCATCGAGGCGGGCCTCGCGGAGCGCATGCCGAAAGGCATCCGCATCTGGGAGGAGACGTTGCGCGACGGCGAGCAGACGCCGGGCGTGGCGTACACGCCCGAGGAGAAACTTCGGATCGCGAGGCTCCTCGATGAGATTCGCGTCCCGATCATGGACACCGGTATCCCCGTCGTCTCCAAGGAGGAGGCGCGCGCCGTCCGGATGATCGCGGGCGAGGGGCTCGACGCGACGATCATGGCCGCCGCCCGCACGGTGCGCAAGGACGTCGACGCGTGCATCGCCTGCGATGTCGACGAGATCGCCCTCTTCACGGCGGGATCGGACCTGCACATCAAACTCAAGCTCGGCATGACGCGCGAGCAGGTGAAGGAAGCCGCGGTCCGCGAGACGGAGTATGCGGTCGCCCACGGCGTCGCGGTTTCCTTCGTCACGGAGGACACCTTCCGCGCGGACCTCGGTTTCGTCGTCGACCTCTACAACGCCTGTGCGGATGCGGGCGCCCACCGCGCGGTCGTGTGCGACACGGTCGGCATCATGACGCCGCCCGGGGTGCGATGGTTCTTCGAGCAGCTCCGGGGCCGCCTCAAGTCGACGGAGCTGTCGTTCCACGGCCACAACGACTTCGGCCTCGCGGTCGCGAACAGCCTCGCGGCGGTCGAGGCGGGGGTGCAGGTGCCTCACACGTGTGTGAATGGCCTCGGGGAGCGCGCCGGGAACGCGAGCTTCGAGGAACTCGTCCTCGCGCTGGAGGCGCTGTACGACTACGACACGGGGATCGACGTGTCCCGCATCTACGAACTCTCCCAGCTCGTGGAGAAGCTCAGCGGCATCCCGATCGGGACGAACAAGCCGCTCGTGGGCCCCAACGCCTTCGCCCACGAGTCCGGCATCCATGCCCATGGGGTGATCCGGCACACCGCGACCTACGAGCCGATCCAACCGGAGAAGCTCGGGAGGCAACGCACGTTCGTCTTCGGCAAGCACACCGGATCCCTCGCCGTCGCGGAGAAGCTCCGTGCGCGCGGCATCGAGGCGTCGCCGGAGCAAGTGGCGGAGCTCGTCCGGCTCATCAAGGGGTCCGCCGAGGCGCGTTCGAAGGAGGATCAGCAGGCGTTCATCGTCTCGCTCCGGGAACGCACGGAGCGGGGCCGCGGCGTGACGGACGACGAGTTCTGGTCGCTCGCCCGGAAAGCGGGCATCGAGGCGTCCGGAAATCGCGACGCATGAAGGGCCGGTTGCGGCTCACGACACCGTCAATCCGGTGTGCGAGTTCTGGAAATCGCGCTTCCGCCTCGGCGGCCTACCTCCTCGCGTCGGAAGGTGCCGGAGGACCGGCTTCCCCGACGGCGACGGTCTCGCCGGCGATGCCCGGGACCCCCGAGGCGGCGCGCTTGAGCAGGGACAGGTAAATCCCGCCGAGCGTCACGGCCGCACCCACGATTGCGAGGGGATCGAACACCTCGCCTCCGAGGGAGACGCCGAGGAAGATCGCGACGACCGGGATGATGAGGGCGATGAAGGACACGTAGGTCGCTTGGATTTGCTTCAGGAGCCATTGCCAGGCCACGAACGTGACGACGGACCCGGCGAGCGCGAGATAGAGGATTGCGCCGAGCCCTTGCGGCCACGAGGGGATCTGCCATGGCTCGCTCGCGACGAGCGAGACCGCGGCCAAGCCCGCCGCACCGACGGCCATCGACGCGGCGTTGAACGTGACCGGCTCGGTCTCGTGGCCCCACCGTTTCAAGGCGATGGTCGCGAACGCGGCGCACGTCGCGGCGACGACGATCGCCAGCATGGGGACCACTTTCTCGAGGCCCGCCGTCGCGAGCTGGCCGCGGAAAATGAGGACGACCCCGCCGAAGCCGACGACGATCCCGAGCAGTTTCTGCAGGGTGAGGCGCTCCGCCTTCAGGAACGCATTGGCCACGAGGGCGGTCTGCAGGGGGAACGACGCGAACAAGATCGCGGAGAGGCCGCTCTCCACCCCGTTGTTCTCGCCCCAGTAGATGAGCCCGTAGTCCGCGGTGAAGAGGACGATCCCGACGAACCCGACGAGGGCCCACTCCGTGCGGTTTTGCGGCCACTTCGACCGGAGGGCGAACGCGAGGACGAGGAGTGTGAGGGAGGCCACGGCGAACCGGAGGGACGCGGCAAGGAAGGGGGGCGCGCCCTCCAGGCCGATGCGGATCGCGAGCCACGTGGATCCCCAGATGATGCACAGCAGCGCGAACGCAGCGACCTGGGACCGCCGAGGGCTCACGGCCCGCCTAACGCCCTCCCATTTAGCCTTGGGCCCGGCATCCGTGAACGCAGATTCCGTTCGGCGCCGCCCCGCGAGGCGCTGTGGGTCTCGCGCCTCCGGACGAGCCAGGTTTATGAGCCGCGCGGGGGATGAGGTACGTCGCACGATGACCGCGCTCACGATGTCGGAGAAGATCCTCGCGCGCGCGAGCCACGTCGGCGTCGTCCGGCCGGGACAGATCGTCGACGGCGCCGTCGACCTGCTCTACATGCACGAGATGCTCGCGATGGCCCTCCTGCCGTTCAACGAGATCGGCACGATAAAGGTCTGGGACCCGGAGAAGATCGTCGTCACGCTGGACCACTGGGTCCCGCCGCCGACGCCCGAGATAGCGGCGATGCACCAGACGATCCGGGACTTCTGCCACAAGCAGGGGATCAAGCGGTTCCACGACGTCGGGGATCACGGCATCGTCCACCAGCTCATCGCCGAGCGGGGCTACGCCCATCCGTGGGACCTCGTGATCGGGAGCGACAGCCACACGAACATGGTCGGGGCCGTCGGCGCGTTCGCGGCGGGGATCGGCGCGACGGACACGGCGGCCGTGATGGCGACTGGGCGCCTGTGGCTCCGTGTGCCGGAGACGATCCGCGTCGACATCCGCGGTACGTTAGCGAACCGCACGGGCGCGAAGGACGTCATCCTCAAGGTCATCGGCACGACGGGCGACGACGGCGCGCGCTACGCGGCCGTGGAGTTCGCCGGGCCGACGGTGACGGCGTTCCCGATGAACGAGCGGTTCGTCCTATGCAACATGACCACGGAGATGGGGGCGAAAGTCGGGATGATCGAGGCGGACGAAGCCACGAAAGCGTATCTGGCCCATGCAGGCCAGCCGTTCCGGCCCATCGAGTCTGACGAGGATGCCTCGTTCGCCAAGACGTACGCCTTCGACGTCGACGGGATGGGCCCGCAGGTCGCGTGCCCGTCGAACCCTGCGAACCTGAAGCCGGTCGAGGACGTCGAGGGGACGAAGATCGATGTCGCGTTCCTCGGCTCCTGCACGAACGCCCGGATCGAGGATTTGCGAATCGCGGCGGAACTCCTGAGAGGCGAGAAGGTGGCGCCCCGGGTGCGGTTCCAAATCACGCCCGCCTCCCAGATTATCTACCGCCAAGCGCTCAAGGAGGGCCTCGTGGAGGTCTTCCTGGACGCGGGCGCGACGTTCACGTCGTCTACGTGCGGCCCGTGCTTCGGTGGCCACCTTGGTACTTTGGCGGGCGATGAGGTCTGCATCTCCTCGACGAACCGCAACTACCCAGGCCGCATGGGTTCGCCGCAAGCCCAGGTGTATCTCGCGAGCCCGTGGACCGTCGCGGCCTCGGCGATCCACGGAGAGATCACGGACCCGCGAAAGGTCTAGCCGGTCGCGAGCGCGAGGTAGACGTCCACTCGCTTGAGCGCCCGGGCGCTGGGTTCGACCTCAAGCCCCAAACCCTCCAAGGCATATGCACCAAGCACAGGGGCGTCTCGAGGCCGCGCGAAGACCACGAACGTACTAGCCCGTCGTCCCTCGCATTCGATCCTGGCCTCGCAAACCGGCCGATCGATCACCTTCCCGTCGACGGTCCGGAATTGGCGCATCTCGGAAGGCCGATGCCCGAGCTTCACCATCGTCTCCTTCGGCACCCAAGTCAAGAACGAGCCCGTGTCGACAATCATGTCAAGTACTTCCCGACGCGAAAGGTCCGCCGAGAAGACGATGACTCGCGTGTGGACGATGCCCATGGGGGCGGGACACATCGCCGTGCTTATCCCCGGTTCCACTACAAGTACATTAACACTCGCTATTTGTCGGCCGGAGCGTTTCAGCAACCTATATCGCACGCGATCGCTTTCGAAAGCTCGATGCAGACCCGCTTCAAGGGCCGGGTGTGGACGTTCGGCGACGACATCTCCACGGATCATATCATCGCGGGCAAGTATCTCGGGACGACGGACCCGAAGGTATTCGCGGAGCACGCGTTCGAAGCCATGGATCCGACGTGGGCGAAAAGAGTCCAGGCCGGAGACATTGTCGTCGCGGGAGCCAACTTCGGATGCGGCTCGAGCCGGGAGCAAGCTCCGATTGCGCTGAAGACGCTCGGGATCAGCTCGATCCTCGCGAATTCGTTCGCCCGCATTTTCTTCCGGAACGCGATCAATCTCGGATTCCCGGTGATCGAGTGTGCAGGGCTCCGTGAGAAAGTGAAGACCGGGGACACGGTCGAGATCGACATGGCCCGCGGCGAGGTCCATCTGCCGGATGCGAGCGTGATGCGGTTCGCGCCCCTCCCTCCAAACGTCCTCGAGATTCTCGAAGCGGGTGGGCTCGTCCCGAAATTGCGGAAGGAGCTCGCGGCGAAATCGTCGTGAGCGCGGACGTCATCGCGGCGGGCGTTCTGTCTGTAGATAGCCGATGACATCTTCCGGATGGCGATCCGGTGGAAAAACCGGATAGAACACTTTCTTCACGCGATCATTTGCGAGGATGAGCGTAAGCCGCTTCAGGAACACGTGGCCCTCGAACTCGAACGTCGGGAGGCGGAGGGACTTCGACCACGATCGGTCGGCATCGCTTAGCAATTCGAAAGGAAGGTGGAGTCGCCCGACCGCTTCTCGCTGCCACTCCCGGGTGTCCGTGCTCACGCCGTATACCTGGGCCCCGAGCGCGCGAAGTTCTGCATGGTGGTCTCGGAACGCGCACGACTCGGGCGTGCACCCGCGGGCCCCGGGGATGAGGTCCCATTCTTTCGGCGTCGGCACGTCGGGCCGACCCGTGTGCGGATAGACGTAGACGACGGTCGTCCCTCGCGCGGCGGCGAGATTGACGGAATGGCCCGCGGTCGATCGTAAGGCGACGGCTGGGAGTCGCATTCCGGCAAGGTGGTCGCATGCCCCGTCGTCAACCGGGACCGGAAGGTCGGGCGGGAGAGACGTAGCCGGTGCGCCGGCCATCAAGGAACCGCACACCCCCCGGACAGAAAAGGCCATCGGGGCCCAGCCGCCGGTCTGTGCAAGTTAACCTTGAACAAGGTTAACTTGGCGTGGTCCGTGCGATTCCCTGCACGGCCTCCGAATCCTTATTGCCGGCTCTCTCCTTCCGGCGGCTCGATGGCGTATAGGCTCGTCCTCCTCGCCGGAGACGGCGTGGGGCCCGAGGTGATGCGCGAGGGCGTCAAGATTCTCAAAGTCGTCGAAGGCGCGTACGGTCTCTCGTTCGATCTCGTCCCGTACCCGTGCGGCGGCCAGCACTACCTCGAGACGGGCGAGGAATGGCCCGACGGCGCGTTCGAGTCGTGCAAGGCCGCGGACGCGATCCTCCTCGGGGCCGTCGGGCTCCCGGAGGCCGTGCTGCCGAACGGCGAGATCGCGGGGATCGGGGTCGTCTTCGGATTGCGATTCGGCCTCGATCTTTACGCCAACGTTCGCCCGACGAAGCTCTACCCGAACGTCCGGCACAAGATCCACGACGGCTTCAAGCAGGTCTGGGAACCGGGCAAGGTCGATTTCTCGATTGTGCGGGAGAACACGGAGGGGCTCTACACGCCGACCCGAGGGTTCCTCGAACGCGGCGGCACGAGAGAGCTCGCGGTGGACAGCCGCGTCATCACGCGGAAGGGCGCGGAGCGCGTCATCCGCTTCGCCTTCGAGTTGTCAAAGCAGCGGGACGGCGCGCCGGCGGATCGGAAACGACGCGTGACGTGCGTCGACAAATCGAACGTGACCGCGGGTTGCAAACTGTTCCGCCAAGTCTACGACGAGGTCGCGGTCGGCTACCCGACGATCCAGAGGGACTACGCCTATATCGACGCGTTCCAGCAGTGGCTCATCCGGTCCCCGGAGGGCTACGACGTCGCCGTGACGTCGAACGTGTTCGGGGACATCGCGACAGACCTCGCGGCGGTCCTCCAAGGCGGCATGGGCATGGCCGCCGGAGGGAACATCGGCGACGCGCACGCGATGTTCGAGCCCATCCATGGGAGCGCGCCGAAGCACGCGGGGAAGGACGAGGTGAATCCGATCGCGATGATCCTGGCGGTCCAGATGATGCTCGACTGGCTCGGACGGCGCAAGGCGGACGGCACGATGCGAGAAGCCGCGGCCTCCGTCGAGAAGGCCGTCGCGACCGTCCTCAAGGAAGGCAAGACGCTCACCTACGACCTCGGCGGCGCCGCGAAGTGCAGCGAGGTCGGGACGGCCGTCGCGAGCGCCCTCTGGAAGCGTCCAAAGGGAGCGTAGGATGGCGGAACCGCTCGCGACCGAGTCCGCCTGGGCCGCCCTCGCGACGCCTGCGTTCCGCGCCCTATGGATTGCGGCGCTCGTCTCGAACCTCGGGACTTGGATCCAGGACGTCGGCGAGGTCTGGACGATGACTTCCCTCACGACCTCGCCCCTCTTGATCGCCCTCGTCGAGACGGCGACGACCTTGCCCGTGTTCGCCTTGGCGATCCCGGCGGGGGCGATCGCCGACGTCCTCGACCGGCGTCGGTTCCTCCTGGTCTCCCAGGGTTGGATGCTCGCCGTGGCCCTCGCGATGTTCGCCGTGGTGTCGGTGGGAGCGATGTCGACGACCCTCCTGCTCGTGTTGATCGCCCTCCTCGGGGTCGGCACCGCCCTGACCTTGCCGGCCTTGAGCGCGATCATCCCCGAGATCGTGCCCCGCTCGCAGTTGTCGAGCGCCGTCACGCTCAACGGGGTCACGGTCAACGTGGCCCGCGCCTTGGGCCCGGCGATCGGGGGGTTGCTCGTCGCCGTGGCCGGCCCGGCCGCGACGTTCGGGTTGAACTCCCTGTCGTTCGTCGGCATGATCGTCGTGCTCTTCGTCTGGCGGCGTCCGGTGTCCGGCGGGACGCTGCCCGCGGAGGACGTCGTGGGCGCGATGCGGGTCGGACTCCGCTACGTGCGCCACGCGCCCGCCATGCGGGCCGTCCTCGCCCGCGTGGCAGGCTTCGCGTTCCCCGCGAGCGCGATCTTCGCTCTCCTCCCGGTGCTCGCTCGGATCGAGATCGGTGTGGACGCGGCGCAGTACGGCGTGCTCCTCGGGAGCCTGGGGACCGGCGCAATCGCGGGTGCGGTCGGGCTGCCGCGCCTCGGCCGACTCCTCCCGATCGACCGTCTCGCGGTCGCGGGCGGGATCCTGTTCGCCGGCGTCTTGGGCGTCCTCGCCCTGACTCGAAACGTCATCGTCATCGGCGCCGCGGCCTTCCTCAGCGGCGTCGCGTGGATCGCCGTTCTGTCGACGTTCAACATCGCGGCCCAGACCGCGGCTCCCGCGTGGGTCCGCGCGCGCGCCTTGGCCGTCTACCTGCTCGTCTTCTTCGGAGGATATGCCCTCGGCGCGTTCGCATGGGGAGCCCTCGCGGCCCGCGTCGGCCTCTCGGGTGCGTTCGCCGCGGCCGGCGGGGTCCTCCTCCTCACGACCGCCGCATCCGCCCGCTACCGCCTGTCGCCGCACGCGGGTCTGGACCTCACCCCATCGCGTCACTGGCCCGAGCCGATCTTGCGAGGATACGGCCCGGAGGACGTCGAACGGCCCGCGAAGGTCACGGTGGAGTACCGAATCGATCCAAGCCGGACCGCCGAGTTCCTCGAAGCGATCCGAGACCAGCGGCGGATGCGCCTGCGGGACGGGGCGCTCCGCTGGGATCTCGCCGCCGACGCGGCGGAACCAGGTCGTTTCGTCGAAAGCTACGACATAGAGTCGTGGACCGAGCACCTGCGGCAGCACGAGCGGGTCACGGTCAGCGACCGCCAAGTGGAGGCGCGAGTCCAACGATTCCATGTCGGGCCGGAGGCGCCGACGGTCCGTCATTTCCTCGTCCACGCAGTCCCGTCGAAACGGCCCGAGTCGAAACGCCGCAAGGACTAGGCCCGGAAGGCGGAGCCCAAGCGCGACGTTGAGCCGCATCGGGCACGGTCCGTCTCGCTCGCCTCACCGCTCCCGCCACTGGTACAGCCGCCACGCCGCGACGAGCCCGATCGCCGTCGAGACGGCGAGGAGCGCCGCGTCGAGCGCGAGGTCTCCGGAGTCCGCGGATCCGAGCCCGAGGGCGCCTTGGACGAGCAACGCCGCATACGTCGCGGGCAGGAGGCGGGCGAGTTCCCGCCAGACCGGCGGGAGGATCGAGAGCGGGTAGTACAGGGGCGAGAGGATCCCGAGGAGCGTGAAGATCAGGTTCCCCACGGGCCACACCTCCCGCTGGCTTCGCAATCGACTTGAGACGGCGATCCCGATCGCGGAATACAAGATCCAGATGGTCAAGATGCACGCCGCCAAGACCAGCCATCCTACGAGGGTGACGTGGACGACCGTCGCGAGGAGTACACCGAGCACGATCAGCGCGGGCGCGGCGGGGATGAGATTCGAGAACGCGACCCCGAACAGGTACCGCAGCTTGTCGTGCGGTGAGGCGACGAAGATGTCCTGGAGCCGCAACTCGATCCGGAACACGGCGGAGTCGGAGAGGCACCAGCTCCCGATGTTCTGCGTCGAGAACAGCATCGCGCCGGCGACTTGCAGCGGGAAGTAACTGGCGGGCGCGATGAGGTGCAGGAAGTACAGGAAGAAGAACGGTTGAAGGAGCGGCACGATCGCGGCGGCCGGGCTGCGCCAGACCCAGCGCCAACCGATCCATGCCCACGCCGGCAGCACGCGACCTCGTTGCGGCAACCCCGGCCGGCCGACGTCCGTCGCCATCGTTACTTCTCCCGGGCCGTCCTTCGGGCCCAGACGATTCCGAACGCGAACAGCCCGAGCGCCTCGAGGAACAGCGCGCCGGCCGCGACGATTGACTCGCTCGTCGAGACGGTCTCGAGGCCCGCCGCCGCGTCGACGAGCACCGCGGCCGCGCTCGTCGGGAGGACCAACACGACGGACCGCCATTCGATCGGCACTCGTCCTAGCGGGTAGAACACCGGCGGGACGATGCCGAACAGGTTCGTCAGCAGGGCGGAGTACGGCCAGATCGTCTTCATGTCCTTGAAGAGCGTCGACACGACGTACCCGATCGTCGAGGAGACGGCCCATACGGCGATCAAGCAGGCACCGAGCACGAGCCCCGCGGCCGGGCTGAGCGGGTGGAGGACTTCCAAGATGACGACGAGGACGAGGCTCGGCGGGAGATACGCCACGAGCATCCCTCCGGCGATCCCGAGGAAGTATCCTTCCGGCGACAACGGGCTGGCGTGGTACAGCTCGTTCAGCTTGTGGTCGATGCGAATGTAGGCGGCCTCGTTGAGCACGCGCTGTCCGATCAGGAACATCGAATAGACGAGCGCGCCGATGACCGTCACGGGCAGGAGGCCCGGCGCCAGGACGGCGACGAACACGAGGAGCGCTCCCGGCGTCAGCGTCCCGGTGACGATCGCCAGCCACTCGTGCAGCTGGACGCGGATCTCGGTGGCGAGGAACATGCCGGACCCGGACCACTTCAGCCCGAACGCCATCGTCTCACTCCGCGTCGATCGAACGTCCGACGATCGTGAGGAACGCCTCCTCGAGGGTCACGGGTCCGACGGTCGCCGAGAGGCGGTTCCGCAGGGCGACGTCCATCACCTCGTGAATGCGTTCCGGTTCCGTGATTACGTGCAACGAGGACCCTTGATCGACGGTCTCCCCGAACGAAGTGAACAGGTCCCGGTGGTCCCCCCCGTTCTCGATCGACACGCGGAGGGTCCCGCCGATCTGCCGCTTCGCCCGGTCCGCGGTCCCCTCGAACAGGATCCGGCCCTCCTCGACGATGTACAGCCGCTCCGCAAGCGCCTCCGCCTCGTCGAGATAGTGCGTCGTGAGAAGGACCGTCGAGCCCTTCCGGGTCAGCTCCCGCAAGACGTCCCAGACCGCCCGCCGTGCGAACGGGTCGAGGCCGATCGTCGGCT
This sequence comes from Thermoplasmata archaeon, assembly GCA_036395115.1. Classification (NCBI taxonomy): domain Archaea; kingdom Methanobacteriati; phylum Thermoplasmatota; class Thermoplasmata; species Thermoplasmata archaeon. The sequence goes on from DASWDU010000023.1 coordinate 43,641, forward strand.
CGTCGAGGAACATGAGGGGCGCCTCCGTCGCCATGACGGTCGCCACCATTGCCCGCTGTTTCTGTCCGCCGCTCAACGTGACGCTGAGGCGATCCGCGACTTCTTCCAGCCCCATCTTCGCAAGCGATTCTTCGGTGCGCGCCTGGGCGACCTCGCGGGAGAAGCCGCGGGCGCGGAGGTAGCAGTACACTTGTTCACGCGGCGTGAGATGGAAGAACGGCTTCCCCTCCTGGGGCACGACGGCGATGAGCGGCCGGACCCGCTCCGGGCTTTCGACGACGTCGTGCCCGAACGCTGTGACCGTCCCGGACGTCGGGATGAGGAGCGTCGACGCGATTCGCAGGAACGTCGTCTTGCCCGCGCCGTTCCGCCCCAGCAAGGCGATGCGCTCCCCTTTCCGGAAGGCGAGGGACACCCCTCGGAGCGCCTCGACGCCCGGTCCCCTCCGGCCGCGGTACACCTTCCGCACGTCCTGCGCGCGGAGGGCCTCCTCGGTCATGCGCCGGAGCAAGCCAGCGGTGCGTATAAAGCTAGATTCGCGCCGCGGTCCCGTCGATCACTGCTGGAAGCCGGGATGCTCGCCCTTCTCGAACATACCGAAGGCGGCCTGACGCTTCGCCTGTTTCTCGGACTCGCTCATCTTGACGACCATTGCGACGGACCAGATGTGGCCGAACGGGTCCTGGAGCTTGCCGTACCGCTCGCCCCAGAACTGGTTCTCAAGCGGCATCGTCGGCTTCGCGCCCGCATTGATCGCCTGATTCCAGAGCTTGTCGACGTCTTTCGAGTAGATGTGCATGTTCGATGTCGTCCCGCCCGCGGATGTCGGCGACTTCGTGTCGCTCCCGGGGAATTCGTCGGACATCATCACGAGCGAGTCACCGATTTTGATCGTCGCGTGCATCAGCGTGCCGTCCGGCATGGCTTGGCGCGTGACTTCTTTCGCGCCGAACGCCTTCTTGTAGAACTCGATTGCCCTTCCGGCTCCGTTGATTACCAGATACGGCGTCACGGTCCGCATCCCCGTCGGGACGGGAGCCGTTCGCGTCGCACGCGCCTTGCGCGCGGTCGTCTTCTTCCGTTGAGCAGTGCGCTTCGTCTTGCGGGCCGTGGAAATTTCCCCCGCGGCAGCAAGACGGAAGGGGCACTTAAGGATGTCTCACCTTCGGGCGTCGGGAGCGGTCACGGACCGAGCCACATGCCCATCAGGACCTCGTCGACGTATTCGTCGCGGATGCGCACGTGCCGCCGGCGGACGCCCTCCTCACCGAAGCCAAGCGACTCGTAGAGGCGCCGGGCGCGGACGTTCGTGGCGAAGACGGCGAGTTCGGCCTTGGCGAATCCGCGCGCCCGCATCCACTCGAGGATTCGCCCCATCATCTGTCGGCCGAGGCCCACTTCCCGCCAGCCGTCTTGGATCGCGATCCCGATCCCGCCGACGTGGCGATCCTTCGGAAAAATGCCCGCGTGACAATCCGCGGCCCCGATGACCTCGCCCCCGTCGACGGCGACGAAGAGGACATTTCGGGTCCCGTCGAACTCGCTGAGCCAGCGTCGCTCCGACTCGAGTTCCGGGACTTCCTCCACCATGATGTAGATTCCTTCCCGACCGATGCGGTTCACGTTCCGCATCGTGGACTTGGCGTCCTCCATCCTCGCGGGGCGCAGCACGACCGTGCGTCCGTCGCGGAGGGTGATCTCCTCCGCACGCAGCGGATCCGACATGCGTCTCACAGCGGGAACTTGTCGAGCATCTCGGGCCGACGCCGCTCCCCGGAGGCGAGGTACGCCTCCATCTGCTCCTTGAGCTGAGGCGTCAGCTCCGCGTACACGTCGGTGAAGAGGCTCTCGATTGGCGGAGGCGGGTGTCGCTCGACCTCTTTGATCGTCGTCTGCAGGAGGTCGTCGAGTTCCGCGCGGAGTTTGTCGTCGGCGTCGCGAGACCACAGGCCTTTCAGCTCGAGGTACTTCCGCATCCGCTCGATCGGGTCCCGCTGCCCCCAGGACTCGACCTCGTCCTTTGGGCGATAGCGGGTCGGGTCGTCGCTGGAGGAGTGCGGCCCCATGCGGTACGTGACCGCCTCGATCATCGTCGGCCCTCCGCCTGCGCGCGCCTTGTCGACGGCGGCCTTCGTGGCTGAGTAAACCGCAAGGACGTCGTTCCCGTCGACGCGGACGCCCTCGAAGCCGTACGCCTGGGCCTTCTGCGCGAGTGTCTTCGCGGCGGTCTGCCGGGAGAGCGGCACGGAGATCGCCCACTGGTTGTTCTTGCAGAAGAAAATCGTCGGCGTCTTGAAGACGCCCGCGAAATTCATGGCCGCGTGGAAATCGCCCTCGCTCGTGGCGCCGTCCCCGAAGAACGTCAGCGTGACGACGTCGTCCTTGCGGATCTTCGCGGCCCAGGCCGCGCCGACCGCCTGCGGGATCTGCGTGCCGACCGGGCTCGACACGGTCACGAGGTTCACCTCGCGCGAGCCGATGTGGCTCGGCATCTGGCGGCCCTTCTGCGCGTCCTTCGCGTTGCCGTACGCCTGGGCGATCAGCAATTCGAGCGGGAAGCCCCGCCAGAGGGCGCCGCCCGGCTCGCGGTACGCGGGGAAGACCCAGTCCCGCTTCTCGAGGGCCATCGCGCTCCCGATCTGGCACGCTTCCTCGCCCGTGCTCGGGACGTAGAAGCCGATCCGGCCCTGCCGCTGGAGGGACAGCATCCGGTTGTCGAGCACGCGGACGAGGACGAGGGCGCGGTACGCCTGCTTCAGGAGATCCGGAGGGAGCTTCGGCTCCAGCTTCGAATCGTACGTGCCGTCGAGGTCGATGATCCGGAGGAGCGTCTCTTCGGCGATCGCCCTCACCCCACCCGGTCCCGGTTGCGCTCCCGAATCACCCGCTCCAAGAAGAATTCACCGGCCCGATACGACGACCGGACGAGCGGGCCCGCGGCGACGTACGCGAAGCCCATTGACTCGCCGATGTCGCGCAGCTCGTTGAAGGTCTCCGGGGGCACGTATTCGTGCACGACAAGGTGCCAATCGCTCGGCCGGAGATATTGACCGAGAGTCAGGATGTCGACGTCGTTCGCGCGCAGGTCGCGCATCGTCCGTAGGACCTCGTCGCGCGTCTCCCCGAGGCCGAGCATGATCGACGATTTCGTGAAGAGGTCGGACCGCATCGCCTTCGCGCCGCGGAGCACCTTCAGGCTCTGGGCGTAGTTCGACCGTCGGTCCCGCACGGTCGCCTGGAGGCGCTCGACCGTCTCGACGTTGTGGTCGAGGACGTCCACGCCCGCGTCGACGACGGTCCGCACGGCACCCAGGTCGCCTTGGAAGTCCGGGACGAGCGCCTCGACGAGCATGTCCGGACGGCGGGCCTTGATCTCCCGCACGGTCTGAGCGAAGTGTCCCGCGCCGCCATCCGCGAGGTCGTCTCGGTCCACGGACGTCAGCACGACGTACGAGAGATCCATCTCCGCGAGGGCCATCGCGACCTTCCGCGGTTCGTCGATGTCGAGGACGCCGTGCGGGTTGCCCGACTTGACGGCGCAGAAGCGGCAACCGCGGGTGCACGTGTCGCCCATGAGCATGATCGTGGCGGTCCCTCCGCCCCAGCATTCCCAGACGTTCGGGCAATGGGCTTCCTCGCACACCGTGTGGAGGTCCAAGGATCGGAACAGGGTCTTCAGGTGAACGTATTGCTCGCCCGACGGAGGGCGGACCCGGAGCCATTCGGGCTTCGGTTCTCGAATCATCAGTAGCGAGTACGAAGGCGTCTCGCGTTTATGTAGATAGCCCAAGAGTCAGCGGCATTTGCGGGCGCAGGCCTGAACTGCAGTCGAGCGGAGCTATCGTGGGGAATGCCACCACAACAGCCATGGCGTCGCATGGGCGTCAGGATGATAATGGAGGCGCGTTCGGAATCAGTCCACTCCGTCGAGTATGTCCAACCTCGATGGGAATTCCTCCTCCGTAAGGGAGGGAACCTGGGATTCGCAATCCTTCTCTTCACGCTTGCGATTGGCATCATCGTGATTCCGTCCGAGACTGGGGACCGCCGCGTTGTCGCCTTCATTTTCGGCCCCGTGCTGATCGCGTTCAGTGGATTGATTGTGTATCAATGGTTGTTCGTGAAGCCGTACCGGTTGTTCGGCGATGGAATCCAGTATTCCTTCAGGGGGGTCCAGTTCTGGCCTTACTCGGACATCCGCGATGCGCAACTCCTCACCGGACGACGCGGCAGGCCCGCGTTCCTTTTTGTGACTCACAGGGATGGAACGAAGATAGTCGTCGGGCGCCAGTTCTGGACGAAGAACGTCACGTTCAAGTCGCATGAGTTCGACCGGGTCGCAACCCTGGTCCAGCGAAACGTCGAACGCAAGGGCGCTCGCCCCGCCGTGCCTTGGTCAGCAGAGGCATGGGCTGCCGTCGAGCCCCTCTTCCTACGGGGCGGTCTAGTTGCCCAGATGGAAAAGCGTGCCCAAGCCGAGGGTGTGCCAATCATCGATGCCGCGTTCGTCTCGCGCGCAATTTCCGCTGACAAGGGCCTCCGGCGCGCATTTGCGATCTCTCTTGTGACGACGGAAGCCGAGAAGCAGCGGAAGCAGAAGCGCGCGATCTAGCCAAACCGGAATTCGACGCCGTACGAGCCGCGCGGATAGTTCCAGTGGATCGCGTTCTTGCCGATGTGCTTGCAGACGATCGCGCACGCACCGAGTTCGATGCAGCCCTCCGTGTTGTACACGAGCTCGCCCTTGTCGAGGCGGTAGACCTTCGACGGACACACGTAGAGGCAGGGCTTCGTGTCGCACGTTCGGCAGACGTCCGTGTCGACCGTGATGAAGGGCTCTTCGTCGAACTCGAACCGGTCGAGTCCGACCCGTTCGTCCACGGGCAGAATCTTCGAGGCCTCCGGCTTCGGGGACTCGGGCATGTGTCCGACGTCGAAAAGCGGGGCACGGGTAATAAGGATTGGTAACTCAGGGCGCCACGTTATCAGGGAGGGCAATTGAGGAGAAACATTCTATAGCGGTCCTTCGGAATCGCGAGCCCCGCGACCTTCCGTCGTCCGTGTAGGATTTGCCTTCATGCCGCAGAGCGATCAGGACGCCCCAACGATCGATCCAAAACGCGATTTGTCCGCGATTGGCACGACGCTCGCTCGCAAACTGCTCGCCGTCGCCCTCACGCCCGATCCGGAGACGGGAATCCTCCTCCTCTCCGGCCAGTCGTGCCTCATCGTTCGACCCGATGTCATCATGAACATTCAGAAGCAACTCGAGCAGACGATGGGCAGTTCGTCGAAGGGGATCATGTACCTGTCCGGCGAACGGAGTGCGGGGGCGGGACTGAACCCGCTGGCATCGATTGAATCCGAATCCAAGGGGGCGTTCAACTTCGATCGAGCGCGGCGGATCATCGAAGCTTCCGCCTTCCTTGGCTGGGGCCGCGCGGCGATTCGTTTGTTCGACCCGGACGCCGGCCGTTTCGTCATCTCGATCAAGAACAGCCCGCTCGCCCGTTCGTACGGTCCGTCGAAGAAGCCCGTGTGCCACTTCCTCGCGGGCTGGCTCGCCGGGTTGGGCCGCATCCTGCTGTCGAAGGAGCTCCTCTGCGAAGAGACGGTGTGTGCATCGCAGGGACCGGATCACTGCGAGTTCGACCTCCGTCCGATGCCGCTGCGATGAGCCCCGGAAAGACTTTTACCTGCTCCGCTTTTCTGCAGCGGGAAGCGGGACATCGTGGAGCGTTTTGACGCCGTCGTGGTGGGGGCCGGGCCCGCGGGCTCTGCGGCCGCGCTGACGCTCGCGCGGAAGGGATTCTCGACGCTCCTCGTGGAGCGAGGGCGCTCGCCGGGGGTCAAGGGGATGTTCGGCGGTCGCATCTACGCGTGGGCGCTCCAGGACCTCGTGCCGGGCTGGGAGAAAGACTGCCCCGTCGAGCGACGCGTCGTGCAGGAGAACCTGGCGTTTCTCTCCGGGGACGCGTCGCTCACGATCACGCTGGATGCGCCGCGGTTGGCCCACGGCCGCGGGGCGAGCTTCACCGCGCTCCGCGCGAAGTTCGACGCCTGGCTGGCGAAGAAAGCCGAGGAGGCCGGCGCGACGCTCGTCACGGGCATCCGGGTCGACGACCTATGGCGGGAGGACGGCCGCGTAAAGGGCGTCTTCGTCGCGCCGAACGACCGCGTCGGCGCGGACCTCGTCGTGATCGCCGAGGGCGCGACGTCGGTCCTGGTGCGGAAAGCGGGCCTGAAGGCCGACCTCGAACCCCGCGAGGTGTCGGTCGGCGTCAAGGAGACGGTCGAGTTGCCGGCGGAGACGATCCAGGAGCGGTTCGGCGTCGGCGACGCCGAGGGCGCCGCCTACGTGTTCGCGGGGGAGGCGTCGATGGGGCTCCGCGGCGGCGGCTTCCTGTACACGAACAAGGCGTCCGTTTCCCTCGGACTCGTCGTCTCCTCCGAGGACCTCTCCCGCAAGAAGGTCGAGATCGAGGAGCTCCAGACGAAGTTCCGGATGCATCCCGCCGTCCAGCGGCTGATCAAGGGCGGCAAGGTCGCCGAGTACAGCGCGCACCTCGTGCCGGAGCTCGGGGCGGGGATGATGCCTCGCCTGGCGGCGGACGGCGTCCTCGTGGCGGGCGACGCGGCGGGCTTCCTGATCAACAACGGATACACGTTCCGCGGGGTCGACCTCGCGATCGCCTCCGGCATGGCGGTCGGCGAGGCGGCGGAGACCGCTCGCGCGGCGGGCGGCATGACCGCCGGAAACCTCGCACCGTACGAATTGTTCCTCCGGTCGCGGAACGTGCTGACGGATCTCGAGCGGTTCCGGCGCGCACCGTTGTACATGAAGAACGAACGGCTCTTCGAACTCTACCCTCGGATGCTCCTCGAGATCGCGCAGCGGCTCTACACCGTGGACGGAAGCGGCAAGGAACGCCTCATGGAGATCGTCCTCGAGGAAGCCTCCGCCGCCCGCGTCTCGAAATGGAAGCTGTTGCTGGACTTCCTCCAGGGGGCCCGATCGATGTGACCGATGCCGGCGCGAAGGCGCTTTCCCGGATCGTCGTGTGCATCAAGCAGGTCCCCAAGGCGCAGGAGCTCCAGGTGGATCCCGTCACCCAGACGCTCAAGCGCGTGGGCGTGCCGAGCGAGATCAACCCGCCGGACGCGAACGCGCTCGAGATCGCGTTGCAGCTGAAAGACCGCCACGGCGCGGAGGTCGTCGTTCTCTCGATGGGGCCGACGTCGTTCGACGAGAGCCTCGAACGCGCGGTCGCGATGGGCGCGGACCGATCCGTCCTGCTCACGGACCGGATCCTCGGCGGCTCGGACACGGTCCCGACCGCGTATGCGCTGAGCGAGACGATCCGAAAGATCGGCGGGTACGACCTCATCCTCTGCGGCGAGGAGACGACGGACGCCTCGACGGGCCATGTCGGTCCGGGGATCGCAGGCCATCTCGACATGCCGCAACTCACGTACGTCTCGGAGGTCCAAGTTGTCGACGGGAAGGTGCGCGCGCGGCGCACCGCGGAGGACGGCACCGAGTGGTGGGAGACGTCCATGCCGTGCCTGGCCACGGTGAACTTCGGTTGCAACAAGCCACGAGAGCCTTCCCTCACCGGCAAGATCCGCGTGAAGCGCGGCGGCGTGATCGCGCACTGGTCGTGCGCCGACGTCGGGATCGACCCGAAGAAGGTCGGCCTGCTCAACTCGCCGACGATCGTCGCGAAGGTCGACACGGTGAAACTCCCGCCCCGGGCGGGAAAGCTCTTTAGGGGCGACCCGAGGGACGCCGTCCAGCGGCTCCTCGCGGCCCTCGTGGCAGACCGGGTGATTTCGACGTGACGGATGCCCACGTCCTGGAGGACAAGTCCCACTTCCGCGGCGTCTGGGTGTTCCTTGAGCATCGGAAGCACGGCCTCCGCGACGTCTCCGTCCAGCTGATCGGCGAAGGCCGTCGACTCGCGGACCTCCGCCGCGCCGCCTTGACGGGCGTCCTGTTCGGACGCGACGTGGACGCGCTCGCCGGACATGCGATCGGCTACGGCCTCGACCGCGTGATCGTCGTGGACCACCCGCTCCTCGAGATCTACCGATCGCGGCCCTACGCGCAGGTCATGGCCCAGTTGATCCGGCGGCACAAGCCGGAGGTCGTCCTCTACGGCGCCTCGAAGAACGGCCGGGACCTCGGCGGCCGCTTGCACGCAATCCTGGAGACGGGCCTCGCGGCGGACTGCGTGAGGTTCGACGTCGACGCCGACGGGAACCTCGACATGATCCGACCGAGCTTCGGTGGGAAGTCGCTCGCGCACATCCTATGCAAGAAGCACCGCCCGCAGATGGCGTCCGTGCGCCGCAACGTGTTCATCGCGCCGCCGCACGACCCGGCGCGGCAGGGCGAGGTCGTCCACGAGCCGGCGGATCTCTCGGAGGACGACGAAGATGTGACGCTCCTCGAGTTCAAGGAGTTCACGAAGGAAGGCGGCCTCCGGCCGGAGGAAGCGGCCATCGTCGTGAGCGGTGGCTACGGCCTCCGCGACCCGAAGAACTTCGCGATGCTCCAAGAACTCGCGGACCTCCTCGGCGGGACGGTCGCCGCATCCCGGAAGGCCGTGGACAGCGGGTGGGTCCCGAAGATGTTGCAGGTCGGGCAGACCGGCATGACGGTCCGACCGAAGCTCTACATCGCCGTCGGGATCAGCGGGGCCGTCCAGCACCTCGCGGGCATGCAGGAATCCGAGAAGATCCTCGTGATCAACCTCGACCCGAAGGCGCCGCTCTTCGAGATTGCGGACTACGGGATCGTCGGCGATCTGTTCGACGTCGTGCCGGAGATGATCCGACAGCTCCGGGCCCTCAAGGCCGGCGGCGCGTCCCCGGCGGCGGTTCCGGCAGCAACTCGGTGACGTTCACGCGCCGCAGCGCGACGCCGAAGACGGCCTGGAAGTGCGCGATCACGGACGCCTTGACGTCCTCCAGCTCGACCGGATGCCCGAGGACCCGCTCCATCGAGGTCATGATGCCGCCCTCGTGCCCGCACGGACGGATCTTGAGGAACTGCCGGAGGTCGGTCGTCACGTTGTGCGCGAAGCCGTGGAACGTCACATTCCGATGCACGGCGAGCCCGATCGATGCGATCTTCTTGCCGCCGACCCACACGCCGCGCTCGGGTCCGGCGCGCGTCGCATCGATCCCGAAGTCCGCGCACGTGCGCAGGAGGACCTCCTCGAGGTCCGTCACGAGCCGCTTGACCTCGAGCCGGTCCGGGAGCTTGAGGATCGGATAGCCGACGAGTTGGCCCGGGCCATGATACGTCGCTTCGCCGCCCCGCTCGACCTCGACGACTTCGAGACCTGGGTCGAGGACGTCATCGCGCGCCCCGCGCCGCCCGAGCGTCGCGACCGGATCGTGCTCGACGAAGATCAGGCCATCGGGGATCTTGTCCGCCGCCCGACGGTCCACGAGCGCCTTCTGGAGGTCCCAGACCTCCCGGTACGGCCGTCGCCCGAGGTCGAGGAGCCACGCATCCCGCGCGATGAGGATCGCCTTCTCGCCCTCTTCCGTGGTGAGCATGGTCTCAGCGGTTCAGGACGTGGATCGCCTGCCCGAGTGCCGCCTCGGCGCTCTCCATGATCCCCTCCGGCAAGGTCGGGTGCGGATGGACCGTGAGCGCGATGTCCGTGATCGTCGCGCCCATCTCGATCGCGAGGGCGAGCTCACTGATGAGATCGCTCGCGTCCGGCCCGACGATCGTCGCGCCGAGGAAGATCTTCGAGTCCGCGTCGGCTACCAGCTTCACGAATCCGTCGGATTCGCCCGTGGTGAGCGCGCGACCGATCGCCGCGAACGGGACCTTCCCGATGCGCACCTTGCGCCCTTTCGCCGCCGCGTCCGCCTCCTGCATCCCGACCGTGGCGATCTCGGGGTCCGTGAAGATGGCGGCGGGCATCGCGCGGTAGTCGACCTCGACGGGATGGCCCGCGATGACCTCGGCGGCGATGAGCCCTTCCTTCGTCGCTTTGTGCGCGAGGAACGGCGGCCCGATCACGTCGCCGATCGCGAAGACGTGCGGATTCGACGTCCGGAGCTGCGAATCGACGGCGATGTACCCGCGCGGCCCGAGGGTTACGCCCGCGCGGTCCGCACCGAGGCCGTCCGTGTTCGGACGACGGCCCACCGTCATGAGGACGACGTCCGCGCGGCGCGCGAGCAGCCCCTCGGGCGACACGACGTCGACGACCCGTTGGCCCTTATCCTCCCGCCAACCCCGGGCTTGGGACTTCACGTGGATTTCGACCCCGAGCTTCCGCAGGTTTCGCTCGACGACGCGCACGGCCTCGAGGTCGGTCCCGGGGAGGAGCTGCTCCATGATCTCGACGACGACGACGCGGCTCCCGAGCTTCGCGTAGAACGTCCCGATCTCGAGCCCGGAGATGCCTCCGCCGATGATCGCGAGGTTCTTCGGGACCTCGGTCAGCTCGAGCGCCTCTTTCGTGCCGATGACCCGCCGGCCGTCGAACTGGAAGGCGGGCAGGTCGGACGGCCGTCCCCCGGTCGCGATGATCGCGTCGTCGAACGTGATCTCATCGGGGGCGGCCCCCGCGATCCGGAGGGCGTTCGGGCCGGTGAACGCGGCGGTGCCCGTGACGACATCGACCCGGTTCGCCTTGCAGAGCTGGCCGATCCCGTTCACGAGTCGTTGGACGACGGAGGCCTTCCACGCCTGCAAGCGCGCCATGTCCACCTTGACCGGTCCCGTCTCGACCCCTCGCTCGGACGCCGCCTCGATCGCGTGGACGAGGTTCCCGGTGTGGATCAGCGCCTTCGAAGGGATGCATCCGTAGTTCAGGCACTCCCCGCCGAGACGGTCGCGTTCGACGAGGAGGACCTGCTTGCCGAGCTGCGCCGCCCGGATCGCCGCCGGGTAGCCGCCGGGGCCGCCGCCGATCACGACGAGCGGGACGTGCCGAGGCATCGGCCGCACAAAAGGGCCCCGGGCCCATATGCCTTTGTGTGCGCCATCTCCTGAAAAGGGGACCGTGGCGTCGCCGGCTCACGGCGCTCCCGGAGGGGGCGGCCCAGTCGGCGGCATCTCCGCAGGCGGAATCGCCGCCGGCGGGACGGCCGTTGGCTTGCGACGGCGACGCACCAAGAGCGCCGCGACGACGACCGCGACCGCCGCGATGAGCACGATGCCGAAGTACGGCGCCCTCAAGAAGAAGTCCGCGATCGGATTCGGCGCCCGTGCGGCGAGGGAGTATGTATCTTTCGTGTCCGCGATGTGCCGCTCGGCGTCCGCCGGCGGTGTGTTCTTGAGTTCGAAGAACGAGACGCCGGGCGCGAGCTCGCATACGAACCCGACGATGAACCCGTCGTCCGGACTGTAGACGTAGCTGCAGGGCGAAGTGAAGAGGCCGCCACCCCCGACCGGGGTCTCGGAGATCAGGTAGACCGTGTGCAAGTTGCCGTCGGCGAGGGTCATCTTCGTCTCCCTTGCATGGAGGCGGAAGGCGACGGGCACGGTGATGTCGTGGATCTCGCCGTCTTTCAGGTACGGGGTCGCCACCAGCATGATCGTGATGTCCTCGAGGACGATCGGGAACCCGTCGAGGCCGGTGACCGTGAAGCCGCTCATCGTCAACGATCGATTGAGCGAATCGAGGAGCTGTGCCTCCTCCTCCGGAGAGAGGCCGACGACATCGATTGTCCCGGCGATGTGGCCTCCGAGCGTCGCGTTCGAGAACGCGTACCAGGTCTCGTTGTCCACGATCGGGAAGTCGAAGAAGTCGAGCGCCGGCGTGTACGCCATGCGGAGGTCCGTCGTGATGTCCTCCGTGGTCGTGGTCTGACCGCTCTCGTAGGTGACCGTCGTCGTGCAGGCGGTGAAGTTGAAGTCAACGCGGGGCGCGTTGTACATCGTGGACGTCGTGCGGTAGTCGACGGAAGTGTTCGTCCGCGACGCGCGCTCCGCGAAGTCGGAGATGTTCCACGTCGAGGTGCCCGACGACGTCGCGAGGTAGTCGACCTGCATCTCGAAGGAAGTCGTCGCGGTCGTCGTCGGAGGGATCGCAGGCACGCAGTACCCGGAGCTCGTGTCCCCGGGGTACGTGCCGGCCATCGGGGACTGGAGGGACGTTACGTTCGCGACGTAATGGGCTTTCGCCCCGGCCGCGGCGTCCATCTGGATCGTGTACGTGTCGGTCGTCTTGTCGACGACTTTCGTCGTGGTCCAGATGTCGGATGTGCCGGTGAAGTCCAGCTCATTGATCGTGAAGTTGTCGTCCGCCGCATCGTATGCGCGCAGTTGAGCTAGGAACGGAGCCGCCACCGCGCCGAGGTCGGTAGTCGCGCCGTATCCGACCGCGTCGCCGACCTCATGCACCGGGACCGGCGCGTCGGCCGCCGCGTGGGCGGGAACGAGAAGGAGGCCCGTGACGCTCGCGACGGCGACGATGAACGTCAGGACACGCAGAGACATGTTCCCCCCGGAACCGCTCGCATAGGCCCGTCTCGGGCCTTAAGGCTATCGTCGGAGTTCCGAGTGCGCTTCGGTGCGCTACCCGAGCCCGACGAACAGCAGCGCCGGATGCTCCAGGGCGCTTCGCACGGATTGCACGAACGCCGCGCCGACGTGCCCGTCGATCACGCGATGGTCGAACGAGCAGGAGAGGTACATCATGTCCCGGATCACGATCTGGTCGTCCCGCACAACGGGCCGCTTCTCGATCTTGTGGATCCCGAGGATCGCCACCTCGGGCCAGTTGATGATCGGCGTCGCGAGGATGCCGCCTTCCTTGCCGAGGGACGTGATCGTGAACGTCGAGCCCTGGACGTCCTGGAGGGAGAGCTTCTTGTCCCTTGCGGCGGTCGAGAGCCGATCGACCTCCTTCGCGAGGTCCCAGAGATCCTTCTTGTCCGCGTCGTGGACCACGGTCACCGTGAGGCCCTCGTCCGTGGCCGTGGCGACCCCGATGTTGTAGTACCTCTTGACGACGATCTCGCCCCGTTCGTCGTCGACGGACGCGTTGAGCCTCGGGGACTCCGTGAGCCCCACGAGGATCGCCTTGATGAAGAACGGCAGGAACGTGAGCTTGGTTCCCTTGCGCTCGGCGGCCTCCTTCAGGTGGTCCCGGAGGCGGACGAGCTGCGACATGTCGACTTCCTCGACATAGGTGAAAGGCGCGGCGGTCGCGTTCGATTTCGCCATCCTCTCGAAGATCCGCTTCCGCAGGCCGTGGATCGGGATTCGCTCTTCCGCGCCGGTCGGCGCGGCCACCGCCACCGTGGGCTTCGGCGGCATCGCAGGTCCTTTCGTCGTCCGGCGGATGTCGTCCTCCGTGATCCGGCCTTGCGGCCCGCTCCCTCGGACCGAGGCCAGCTCGACGTTCAGCTCCCTCGCGAGTCGACGGACCGCGGGCGCCGCGAGGACCTCTCCCGATACCGGCGGCGGAGGCGGGGGTGGGGCCGTCTTGCCGGGGGCGGCGGGCGCCGCCGGTCCGGCCGGCGCGGCGGGAGACGACGCCGGCACCGCCTCTCCCGCTTCCCCGAAGACGACGAGCGTCGCGCCGACCCTCACGACCTCGCCTTCCTTCGCCCGCAGCTGCAGGATCTTGCCCGTGACGGGTGAGGGGATCTGCACCGTCACCTTGTCCGTCATCACCTCGACGATCGGGTCGTTCTCCTTGACGGCGTCCCCTTCTTTCACGAACCACTTGACGACCTCGCCCTCGTGGACGCCCTCCCCGATGTCGGGGAGCTTGAACTCCCGGGCCATCTCGGTCGCCAAGACCCGAAGGCGACTTAACGCTTTGCCCCTGCGGCGGAATGCGAACCGTTTTATGGCCTCCAACCAATCTATGTCCGGGGAGGAGTGGGCCGTGGAGGAGTGGCACAGACCGGTGGGCGTGATTTGTGCCCGGCGCTCCGCGCCGGAAGTTTTCCCGTCCTGCTCCTCCTTTCCATGAGGAGGACCGATTTTGGCTCGTCCGGTTGGAATTACGATCTTGGGTGCGCTCGTCGTGCTGGCCGCGTTCGTCATGGTCATGATCGGCATCGCCGGCTTCATCGTGGGACTCACGGGTCTGATCCCGGGATCGCCGATCCCCGGGACCTCGTTGCTCCTAAACGGTCTCCTGTATGTGGTCATCGGAATCGTATTAGGCGTCGCGGGCTACGGACTCCTGGGCCTCCGCCCGTGGGCATGGGGACTCGCCCTCCTTGCCGCGCTCGTGACCCTCGTCTACCTGGGTTACAACGTGTGGCGGGATTCGAACGCCGGCGAAAGTATCACGCTGACGGCCATCGTCACGCTCGTGATCGTCGGGGCGGTCCTTGTGTACTTGCTGAGCGTCGCGAAGGCGTTCCGCGCCCCGGAGCCGATCTGAACCGGCTCCCTCGCCGCGTCCGCGGTCAGAAGGCCATGACCTTGTCGATCGCCGCGAGCACGCGGTCCGCGTTCGGCATGTAGACGTCCTCGAGCGCATACGGGAACGGCGTGTCGAATCCGCACACGCGGACGATGGGGCCGCGTAGGTACTCGATCGCTTTCTCGGCGAGGATCGCGCTGATCTCGCCGCCGTACCCGCCGGTCCGCGGCGCCTCGTACACGATCACGGCGCGCCCGGTCTTCTTCACGCTCCCCAGGAGGGTCGGCTCGTCGAGGGGCACGAGCGTGCGCACGTCGATCACCTCCGCCTCGACGCCTTTCTCGGCCGCCTTCGTCGCGGCCTCGAGGCAGACCTGCGCCATGTAGCCGTACGCGATGAGCGTGACGTCCTTACCGGCGCGGCGCACGGCCGCCTGGCCGAGGGGCACGGTGACCTCGCCCTCCGGGACGTCCTCGCGGAACGCGCGGTAGAGTTTCTTCGGCTCGAGGAACATCACGGGGTCGGGATCGCGGATCGACGACGTCAGGAGGCCCTTGGCCTCGAGGGGCGTCGATGGGGTGACGACCTTGAGCCCGGCCGTGTGACAGAAGTACGCCTCGCTCGACTGGCTGTGGTAATGCCCGCCGCGGATGCCGCCGCCGTACGGCGTGCGGATCGTCATCGGCACGGTGTACTGGCCGCCGGAGCGGTATCGCATCTTCGCGGCCTCGGAGACGATCTGGTCGAACCCGGAGTAGATGAAGTCCATGAACTGGATCTCGGGCACCGGCCGGAGGCCGTAGAGCGCCATGCCGATCGAGGTGCCGATGATGCCTGCCTCCGAGAGCGGCGTGTCGAACACCCGCTCCGGGAACTCATCGAGGAGGCCTTCCGTGCACCGGAAGACGCCCCCGTTGCGGCCGACGTCCTCGCCGAGCACGACGACCCGATCGTCGCGTCGCATCTCCTCGCGCAGCGCGTTGTTGATCGCCTGGACCATCGTCATCGCGGGCATCGCTCACGACCTCGTCGCGTAGTACTCGGAATAGGGATCCTCGCTCGCCGCCGCGCCGGGCAGCCGGCCGAGCATCTCCGGATCGTCCTTGAACGGCCGCAAGTCCGGGTCCTCATCGAGGCTCGCCTTGTAGTCCGGTTGGAGTTCCACCGCTTTCGCGAAGTGCTCGATCGCCTTGGACTTGTCGCCCATCCGCGCGGCGATGCGGGCGAGGTTGTAGTGCGCGCTCGCGCGGGTCGGCTCCAGCTTGACGGCGTGGAGGAACGCCTCGAGGGCGCCCTCGATGTCGCCCGCGTGGAAGAGATCGTAGCCCAAGCTGTTCCACCCCTGCGGGTTCCCCGGGTCCGCGTCGCACAGCATGCGGTCGATCCGCGCCGCCTCGAGGTACTCGCCCTCCGCGCCGAGGCACGCGGCCGCGAGCGCGCAGACGTTCGCATCGACGTCTTTGCGTTGGAGCAGGGGCCGGACGATCGCGAGAGCCTCCCGGGGCCGGCCTTGCTTGAACAGCTCGTGGGCACGCATGATGCCGGAGCTCGAGGACGGCGGGGGAGCAGGTGCGGCGGGTCCCTTCTTCGCCAGCGTCTCACCCCCGCGGCGACGCCGTCAGGGCGTCCCGTTGCTCGCGCAGCCGTGACGGCATGTCCGCATACACGTCGGAGAAGAGGCTCTCCAGCGGCGGGGGCGGCACGCGCTCCGTCTCTTGGACCGCCCGCGTGATCTCGTCCCCGATTTCCTGCTCGAGGCGTGCCTCCCGTCCCTCGTCCCACCGGCCCGCCCGTTCGAGGTACCTCCGGAAGCGGGCGATCGGATCCCGCGCCCGCCAGGCGGCGACCTCCGCCTCGTCGCGGTACCTCGACGGGTCGTCGCTCGACGAGTGGGGGCCAAGGCGGTACGTGACCGCTTCGACCAAGGTGGGGCCCCGTCCCGACCGGGCGGCGTCCGCGGCGTCGCGGGTCGCGCGGTACACGGCGAGCGCGTCCATGCCGTCGACGCGGACGCCATCGAAGCCGTACGCCTGGGCTTTCTGCGCCAGGGTCGCCGAGGCGGTCTGCTTCGCCACGGGGACGGAAATCGCCCATTGGTTGTTGTTGCACAGGAAGACGGTCGGCGTGCGGAAGACGCCGGCGAAGTTCATCGCGGCGTGGAAGTCCGACGTGCTCGTCGCCCCGTCGCCGAAGAACACGAGCGCTGCGGCGCGGTCGCCGCGCAGCTTCATCGCCCACCCGATGCCGACCGCGTGCGGGATCTGCGTGCCGACGGGCGAGGAGATCGAGAGGTAATTCCCCTTCCGGTAGACGTAGTGGCAGGGCATCTGCCGGCCTTGCACCGGATCGCGCGCATTCCCCATGAGCTGACACAGAAGCTCCGTC
Organism: Thermoplasmata archaeon; assembly: GCA_036395115.1. Taxonomy (NCBI): domain Archaea; kingdom Methanobacteriati; phylum Thermoplasmatota; class Thermoplasmata; species Thermoplasmata archaeon. The sequence goes on from DASWDU010000023.1 coordinate 60,389, forward strand.
AGGGGCATTCCGCGGACGAGCGCCGCGCCGGGCTCCCGGTACTGCGGCACGATCCAGTCGTCCGGAGACATCGCGAGCGCCGCGCCGACGATCGCCGCCTCCTGGCCGAGCGAGGGCCCGTAGAACCCGATTCGGCCCTGGCGCTGCAAGGCGAGCATGCGGTTGTCGAGGATCCGTTGGAGCATCATCCCCCGGTACATGCGGACCGCCTCCGCCTCCGGGAGTTTCGGGTCGAGACGGGGGTCCGTCGACCCATCGTCCTGGATGACGCGGAGCGCATCGACCACGGTGTTCCTCGCACCCCCGGGGGGCGGGAAAAACAAGACGGCTCGTGCCGCCTTAAGCCTTCCGACCGGAGGCCGGAGGAATCTCTAAATCGTTCGCGGCGTTGTCCGCGCGGTGATTTGTGGACGTCGGCCGGCGGACGTACGGCTACCTTGCAATCGTCCTTGCGGCGGTCCTGTTCGGCGTCTGGCCGAGCCTGTCGAAGCTCGTCCTGAATGAGGTCCACCACCCGCTCGTCATCGCGTTCCTGGTCCAGCTCATCCCTGGGATCGCGCTCTCGCCAGCGCTCCGGGGCGTCCGGATCCGCCGACCGGACTGGCGGCTCCTCCTCTTCGGAGCCCTCGTCGGGTCCGTCGCCGGGCCGATCGTCTACTTCTATGGCCTCGACCGGACGACCGCGGCGAACTCCATCCTCCTGTCGAACAGCGAGTCCCTCTTCACGATCGTGCTCGCGTACGCCGTCCTGGGGGAACGCGCCACGCGACGCGAATACGTCGCGCTCGCCGGCATCGCGGTCGGCGCGTTCCTCGTGACGACCCAATTGCGTCTCGGCGACGTCCGATTCCTGGAGTTCCTCATCGGCAACGCGATGCTCGTGGCCGCCGCGGCGTGCTGGGGCGTGAGCAACACCGTGAGCACGATCCTCCTCCGTCGGGTCAAGATCGTCCCGCTCCTCGCGACCCAGCTGCTCGTCGCCGCCGCCGTGCTCGCGCCGATCGTTCTGGTCGCCGGCGCGCCCCTCACGATCCCGCTCCCCATCGTGCCGATCCTCGTCCTCCTCTCCCTGAGCGCCGGCGGCATGTTCTCCGTGCTCTTCTTCTACGCGTTCCGCACGATCGGCGCGATGCGCACGGGAGCCGTCCTCCCGACGTCCGCGCTCTGGGGCATCCTCCTCGCCATCTACCTCTTCCCGAGCGAGACGTTGAGCGGGGTGCAGATCGTCGGCGGCGCCCTGATGCTCCTCGCCCTCGTGGCGTTCTACGTCCTGCGCGGTCCCTCGGAGGCCGAAGGCGAAACGTTGAAACCGGCCGCGTCGGATGGTCCCGATTCACCGTGACCCCGACGACCTCGGACGAGACGCCGTTCGCCCGCCTCGCGGAACTGGCCCGGAAGCTCGAGGCGACGCCGAAGCGGCTGGAGAAGCGCGCGCTGCTGGCGGAATTCCTCCGGTCGCTCCGGAGGGACGAGGTCGCGCCCGCGGTCCACCTGATCGTCGGCCGGATCTTCGCGGAGTCGGATGCGCGCGCGCTGAACGTCGGCTGGGCGACGCTCAAGAAGGCGATGGCCGGGGCGAAACAGGCGACGCTGAATCCGCAGCCGCTCACGATCCTCGACGTCTCCCGCGCCTTCGCGCAAGTCGCGGAGGCCCACGGGCCCGATTCGGTGAGGACCCGCCGGCGGATCCTCGGGTCCCTCCTCGGCCGCGCCTCCGAGGACGAACGGCACGTCCTCCTGAAGAACGTCTTCGGCGAGATGCGGATCGGGGTGAATGAGGGCGTCATGCTCGACGGGATCGCGGACGCCTCCGGGGTCCCTGCGGACGTCGTGCGGACCGCGCACATGTTCCTCGGCGACCTCGGCCTCGTCGCGGAGATCGCGCGGTTCGAGGGGGCCGACGGCCTGCGGTCCCGAGGCCTGCGCCTCCTGGCCCCGATGAAGCCCATGCTCGCGGAGATGGCGGTAGACCTCGACGACGTCCTGAAGGAGCACGGCGGCGCCACGGCGATCGAGTACAAGCTGGACGGCGCGCGAATCCAGATCCACCGCCGGGGCGACGCCGTCCGAATCTTCAGCCGCAGACTGAGCGACGTGACGAACAGCCTCCCCGAGATCGTCGCAATCGCCCGCTCCTTCCTGGCCAGGGAGTTCCTCCTGGAGGGCGAGGTGGTCGCGATCGACCACGCGGGCAAGCCGCTCCCGTTCCAGGACCTCATGCGCCGCTTCCGGCGCGTGCACGAGATCGCCGCGGCTGCGGAAGAAATCCCGTTGCGGCTCTACCTCTTCGACCTGCTCCACGTCGACGGGCGGACCCTGATTGACGAGCCGTACCGCGTGCGGTGGGAGCTCCTCGAACGCCTCGTGCCCGCCCAATATCTCACGGCCCGCCGAGTCGCACGGTCGAAGGACGAGGTGGAGTCGTTCCTGAGAGAGGCGCTCGAGGCGGGCCACGAGGGGCTCATGGCGAAGCACCTCGAATCGACGTATTCCGTCGGAAAGCGCGGGAAGAAGTGGTTCAAGATCAAGCCCGCGGACCGCCTCGACATGGCGATCGTCGCGGCGGAGTGGGGGAGCGGTCAGCGGGAAGGCTGGCTCTCGAACTACTGGCTCGCCGTCCGGGATGAGAGGACGGGCGCGTTCCAGATGATCGGCAAGACGTTCAAGGGCCTAACCGACGCGGAGTTCGACGCGATGACGGATCGCCTGCGCAAGCTCGCGACATCGGAGGAGCGGTGGGGGTTCCACGTGCGGCCGGAGGTCGTCGTCGAGGTCGCGTACAACGAGATTCAGCGGAGCCCGCACTATCCGAGCGGGTTCGCGCTGCGCTTCGCGCGGATCGTGCGCATCCGGGACGACAAGGGGCCCGACGAGGTCGACACGTACGCGCGTCTGAAAGAATTGTACGGGAAGCAGTTCGAGCGGAAAGGCCGAGGGCCCGAGGAACCGTAGCCGCCCGAGTAGTTTCACCCACCCCACCGGAACGGGCTTGGGCCCGCAGACGATATACCTCTACTTAGAGGTATGAACGATGGAGATTGGTTGTGGAGCGCGGATCCGAGACTTCGGCGGACGGCGGTACTTCTACTTCTGGCACTACGAACGCGACGACGGACGGTCCTCGCGGAAGGAGGACTATATCGGCCGGGTCGAGTCCGCGCGGGGCCGCGACGAGCTCCTCCGGCGGATGGCCGCCTACCACCGGAAGGCCGAACAGGAGTTCGCCCGACGACGGGAGCGAATCGAGCGGCAGATCGTCCTCGCGGCCCATACCTCTGCTTAGAGGTACGCCCTCACTCGACGTCCCGCGCGGCGATCGTCTCCCGCGTCCGCGCCCCCTGGCCCATGACGGTCAGGTAGATCCCCGCGAGGGCGAGCGCCCCGCCGATGCCGACGGCGATGCCGGGCGTCTGGCTGAGGAGGGCCCACGCGAGGAGGCTCGACCCGATCGGCTCGCCCACGAGGCTCAGGCTCACGACCGGCGCCGGTACCCACCGGAGGCTCCAGTTGTACAGCGTGTGCCCGCCGATCTGCGGGATGACGGCCATCGCGAGGAAGAGGGCCATCTCCCGGGGCACATCTCCGGTCGGCGTGAGGCTCGCCCCCAACACGAGCGCGTACAGGAAGAGGAAGGCGGTCGCGCTCACGTACACCACGAACGCATAGGCGAGGAGCGGGATTCGCTGTCGCAGCGTTCGCCCCAGGAGGAAATAGAAGCCCGCGGCGACGCCGCCGAGGAAGGCGAGGAGGTCGCCGATCCCGCTCGCGCTCCGTGCACCGGAGTCCGCGACCGCGATCACGATGACGCCGCTGAAACCGAGGGCGATCCCGATCGCCATCCACGCGTTGAGCCGCTCGCGGAGGACGAAGTGGGATAGGACGCCGACGAGGAGCGGGTGGGAGGTGACGAGGATGACGGACGAGGCGACGGCCACGTTCACAGCCTCGATCTTCAAGGACCCGATCCAGAGGGTGAAGTGGGTCGCGAGGATGCCGCCGACGCCCATCATCACGAGCAAATCCTTCCGCGCGATCCCGGCGAGGGGCCGTCCGCGGTCGAGGAGGACGACCGGGGACAGGATCAGGGACGCGATCGCGAGTCGGTACAGGGCGATCGTCACGAACGGGGACTCGGACCACGAGATGAAGATCGCGGAGAACGAGACCGAAACGACGGCGAGGGCGATCGCGCCGTACGGGGAGGCACGCACGGGTCCCGACACGTCGCGTGGCTTATGTAATGGCTCCTGACGCCTTGCGATGGACGCCGCGCGCCGGCCACCCGCAGGAGCCCTTAAGTAACGTGGGCTCCCTTGCCCCGCTCCGGAGAGGGGGATTGCGATGAGCCGGCTCGGAATGGTCTTCGGCGTGGTGGGCATCGTCCTGGTCATCGTCGGCTTCGTCGGCCCGTGGTGGACCGTCGACACGTCCGCGTCCCTCTTCGGGCAGACGGTCTCGTCCACGGCGGAATTCCGATTGTTCGGCGGGACCGCGACCGTGAAAGCACCGGGCTTCAACCAGACGAACACGACGGACTACTCGAACGAGCCGAACACGCGCTCCGTATTCCTGACCGGCGCCGCCCTCGCGGGGGTCGCGATTGCCCTCGGGGTCGTGATGGTCGTCCTCGCCGCGATGGCCGGAAGCCGGCCGTCGTTCCGCCGGCTCGCGGCCGCGTGCGGCATCCTCGCCTTCGTCCTGGCGCTCGTGGCGGCCCTGTACGTCATGGCTTCGTTGCCCGCCGCCGTCAACCAGGACAGCCAGGGCGGCCCGATCCAAATCTCCGGATTCTGGGGCACGTCCTCGACGACGTTCCTCGGCGCGACGGCGACGGTGACCTGGGCGGCGGGGTGGGCCTGGTACGTCGTCCTCGTCGGCGCGATCGTCTTCCTTATCGGCGGCATCGTCGCGCTCGTTGCGCGACGGGGCACAGCCGCCCGCGCGCCGGGGGCTGCGCAGGGTCCGCCCGAATCGCCGCCCGAACCCTGAGGCGGGCCCACCGGGGACGCGCAACCTATATCGGTCGCGGCTCAATTCGCCGGTCCAGGGATGCCGATGGACATCTCGGGCGTGCGCAAGATCGCGGTGATCGGCGCGGGGACCATGGGCGCGGGCATCGCCCAGGCGTGTGCCGCGGCGGGCTTCGACGTGACGATGCGGGACATCGAGCAACGGTTCGTCGATCGCGGATTCCGCCGGATTCGAGACCCTCTCGCAAAGCGCGTGGAGCGTGGCAAGATGACCCACGCCGAGGTCGACGCGATCCTCTCGAAGATCCGTGGGGTCGTGGACCTCAAGGAGGCCGTCGCGGGCGCGCAGGTCGTGATCGAGGCGGTCTTCGAGAAGATGGACGTGAAGCGAGAGTTGTACACAGAACTCGAGAAGCTCTGCCCGCCCGACGTCGTTTTCGCCTCGAACACCTCGTCCCTGAGCATCACGGAGATGGCGAACGCGACGAACCGCGCGGACCGCGTCGTCGGGATGCACTTCTTCAACCCCGCGCCGGTCATGAAACTGGTCGAGGTAATCCGCGGTTCGGAAACGAGCGACGCGACGGTCTCGCTGGTCAAAGACTTGTGCAGCCGCCTCGGCAAGGAGGCGGTCGAGGTGAAGGAGTCTCCCGGCTTCGTCGTGAATCGCCTCCTCGTGCCGATGATGAACGAGGCGTTCAACCTCCTCCAGGAGGGCGTCGCGAGCGCGGCGGACATCGACAAGGCGATGAAGCTCGGCACGAACATGCCGATGGGGCCGCTCGAGCTCGCGGACTACACCGGCCTCGACATCGGGCTTGACGTGATGGAGGTCTTGTTTCGCGAAACCGGAGACCCGAAGTTCCGGCCTTCGCCATTGCTGCGCAAATACGTCCGCGCGGGTCGCCTCGGTCGCAAGACGCGACGCGGCGTGTACGAATACCCCACGAGCTGAGCGACCGGGCTCGAGCCGGCACGGCGGACGGCTGCGGCGCCCGCGCAGGATCCTGCATGCCGCCGACGGCCTCGCGCAAACGGCCGGTGCGTGTCAGGGCGGGCCGGGCGGCGGGCCCTGTTCGGACGGCGGCGTCGGTGGCGGTGGTTGCGGCGGAAGCCCCGCCATCGCGGAAGGTTCGCCCGGTGGCATGGGCTGTGGCGTTGGCCGCCTGCGCCTCCAGAACAAGACGGCGACAACGACCGCGACCGCAATCGCCGCGACGAGAGCGGCCCACGGCCAGTAGACTGGGCCCGCGGACGACGCGCCCGCGCGGGAGGGCGGTGCATAGCTGTAGTCCGTCAGGGTTGCGCCGCTCTGCTCGCTGCCGCTCCCCCCGTACGTTGTCTGCTTGACATAGTTCCCCACGTCCCAAGACGAGTACGTCATTGTATAGCTCGTCGCCCCCGCTTGGGTTTGCTTCACGGGGGTCGCCACGAACGATCCCTTCGGGACGCTGACCTGGGCGTCAGCCTGTACCGCATACTGGTAGGTCACGCTGGCCGATACCGTGTTCGTCTGCGGCGGATATCCTGGGATCGTGATGGTCGTGACCGTCGTCTCCGTGGTTGTGGAGGACCATGTCGCGCCGGCGGTGAGGGGCCAAGTCATCGTATGGGGCGGCGCATCGGTGATCGTGATCGAGACGCTGGCGGTCCCGGATGGGGTCGATGTCGAGAAACTGAAAGCGGCCTGGACCAGGGACAGGTCCGACACACGGAACCACGTGTCACCCGCAATTGAGTACGTGAGGCTTCCCTGCGTGACATTCAGCCAGTCCTTCGTGTCGTATGTCGGGTACGTGACCCCTCCCACGGTGACGTTCGCCTGGCCCGCGACGATCATCTTGAGCGTGCCCGAGGCCGTCCCCCCCGAAGGCGAGCTGATGTTCTGCAACGAATACGCCCACCAGTCGCCCTTTTGCCATGTGGGCTTCCCCGTTTCCGCGCGCGCACTCGGGAGGAAGGGAAGGGCGAACGCGCCCAGGACGACCAACGAGGCGAAGACTACGATAGCTGGACGCACAAACACCCGACGCACAACCTTCTCCCCCAGCCGGAGCTGGGCCGGAGGCACGATATAGGTTTCCATTCAAGAAGGAGCGGGAGAGCCCTATATGGACCGGCGATTGTCCCTCGGCTTTCGCTGCCGGGCGTCGGGAAAGGACCGCGACGAAGTAGGCCAGCACCCGCGCGAGCCTGGGCATCCGTCCAGGGCCGTCCGCCGCACCGGAGTCGCGCTCATGCAGTGGCCGGCGCCCGCCGAGGAACGTTCATCCTCGCCGCGGGCATTCCTCGACCGGAGGAATCCAATGCCCGGCTTCGTCAAGACGGAGATGGAGGACCGCCTCGCGATCGTCACAATCAACCGACCCGACGCCCTGAACGCGCTCAACTCGACGGTCTTGCGCGAGCTCTCGATGGCGATCGAGCATCTGTCGATGGCCGCAGACGTCGGCGCGATCATCCTGACCGGAGCGGGGGACAAGGCGTTCGTCGCCGGCGCCGACATCAAAGAGATGGCGAACCTCTCCGGCCTCGAAATGCAGCGTTTCTCGGAGATGGGCCGCCGGCTCGGGGACACGATGGCGTCGTGCAACAAGCCGATCCTCGCGGCAATCAACGGCTACGCGCTCGGCGGCGGCTGCGAGCTCGCCCTCGCGTGCGACATCCGGATCGCCTCGGAGCGCGCGAAGATCGCGCAGCCGGAAGTGAACGTCGGCATCATCCCGGGCTTCGGCGGCAGCCAGCGCCTGCCGCGGATCGTCGGCCCGGGATGGGCGGCCGAACTCATCTACACGGGGGAGACGATCGACGCCGCCACGGCGGAGCGCATCGGGCTCGTGAACCGGGTCGTGCCCGCGGACCGCCTGCTCGAGGAGGCGAAGGCGCTGGCTCGGAAGATCCTGGAGAAGAGCCCCGCGGCGATCGCCCTCGCGAAGGCATGCCTGCGATCGGCGATGGAGATGCCTCTCTCGGCGGGATTGGACTTCGAGACCTCCGCGTTCGGCGTCGTCGGGTCGACGCGCGACAAGGCGGAAGGCATGCAGGCGTTCATCGAGAAGCGAAAGCCGACGTGGACCGGCGCCTGACTCAGTACGACTCGAACTCCTCTTGCAGGTCGATGACGACCTGTTCGAGGACCTCCTCGAACGACGAGCTGCGGTACTCGCGCATCCCGCCGAGCTCGCTCTGGATTCGGGCGATGAAGTTGTTCGAACTCTTCAGGAACTCGACGTTCACGAGGGATTCTTCCATCACCATCCGCTCCCGGAACCGGTGGGGGCGCGCGATTCCCTTCCGGCGTATCCGAGGTCCCTATTTAAGAGTTGCCCGCAGAGTTCGCGGCCTCGCCCCCGACAACATTTCGCCGCCCGATGCCGCTCGTTTTCGCGCGCCAGTCAAGAACCTTTATCTAGCACACTCCCTTTGGAGCGCCCTCCCGAACGGGAACGCGGAGCCAAAGGTTGGGCAACATCCGGCCGACGTACATCAAGCGAGTCGCGATCGAGCTGGCGAAGCTCTATCCGAACGAGTTCACAGACGACTTCGACCACAACAAGGCGAAGGTCTCCGAACTGACCGACGTGCGGAGCGTCCTGATGCGCAACCGGATCGCCGGGTACATCACCCGCTACCGGCAACGGATCGCCGCGTAGGCCCCCTCGCCTCGCGCCCGGCTCGGGCGATCGGATGCAGTCCCCCATGACGTACGCCGTCGAGACGCGCGACCTGACCCGGATCTTCGCCGGGAAGAAGAAGCGCCGGTTCCGCCGCAAGGCAGGCTCGAACGGGAGCGAGGATTCGCTCGGCCCCGTCACCGCCCTCGATGGCGTGTCGTTGGGCATCAAGGAAGGGGAGCTGTTCGGAATGCTCGGGCCGAACGGCGCCGGCAAGACGACGCTCATCAAGATCCTCGCGACCCTGCTGCTCCCGACGGCGGGACAGGCGTTCGTTGCGGGTCACGACGTGGCGAAGGATCCGTTCCCGATCCGACAGCGGATCAACATGGTCTCCGGCGGCGAGACGTCCGGATACGGCTTGCTGACCGCGCGCGAGAACATCTGGATGTTCTCCCAGTTCTACGGCGTCCCGAGCAAGGTCTCCAAAGAGCGGATCGACGAGCTGATGCACGTCTTCGGACTGTGGGACAAGCGTGACGCCAAGGTGCGCATGCTGTCGACGGGTCAGAGGCAGAAGATGAACATGATCCGCGGTTTCGTCACGGATCCCGATATCCTCTTCCTCGACGAACCGACGCTGGGCCTCGACGTGAACGCGGCGCGCGTGATCCGGGAGTACGTCATGAACTGGGTCCGAAAGAGGGCCGGCAAGACGGTCCTCCTGACCTCCCACTACATGGCGGAAGCGGACCAGATGTGCGACCGGATCGCGATCATCGACAAAGGGCGCATCCTGGCGTGCGACACCCCCGCCAACCTGAAGCGGATGATCCGCACGGAGACGACCTTCCAGCTCGAAGTGGACACGATCCGGGACACGACGTATTTCGTCGGCCTCCCCGGCGTCAAGAACTTTTCCCACAAAGATGACATCTCGAAGAACCGTTCCCACCTCACGTTCATCCTCGAGGACGAAGGGCCGGTCGCGGAGATCTTGAGCTCGATCACGTCGCAGGGCGCGAAGGTCCACTCCTTGCAGAAGTCCGAGCCGACCCTGGAGGACGTTTTCATCAGCATGGTCGGGAGGGGCCTCGATTGAGCGTCGCGAGCGTCCGGAGGACGGACTTGCGCTACCGGATCGGGCTCAACCTCCGGGCCGTCGTGGGCCGTTCCTATCCCCGGATCGTCGGCGCGAACCGCGAACCGTCGTGGATATTCTTCGAGGCCCTCCTCCCGCTCCTCGGGATTGCGGCGTACGTGTTCATCTACCAGTTCTTCGGGAACCAGGCCCTCGCGGTGATCAACAAGGCGACGCTGACTGCGCCCTTCGGGATGTGCGGGAGCAACCCGTGCGCCGACGCCGCGCAGCAAGCCCAGTACGCCGCGGCCGTCCACTCGAACACGAACGCGCTCGTCGCGTCGGTCGTGCTCGGCGGCACGATGGTCGCGTTCTGGCTGAACGTCCTCTGGTCCATGGCGAGCCAGCTCTACTGGGAGAAGGAGATCGGGAACCTCCAGCTCTACATGATGGCGCCGATGAACCGGATGGCCCTCCTCGGAGGCATGGCCGTCGGCGGCATGGTCATGACGTCGATGCGCGCCGTCTCGACGCTCATCGCCGGCGTCTTCGTCTTCGGCGTCATCTTCCAAGTCGCGAATCCGTTGATGCTCCTCGCGGTCTTCTTCGCGACCCTGATCGCCCTGTATGGGCTCGGGATGATGTTCGCCTCCCTCTACCTTTTGTGGGGCCGGGAGGCATGGAATCTGTCGGCCCTGATGGAGGAGCCGATCTTCTTCTCGAGCGGCTTTTACTTCCCACTTGGCGGGTTATTCCGGATTCCCGGCTGGGGACCGGCCGTCGCGATCGCGGGATCCTTCATCCCCGCTTCAATCGGGCTCGACGCGCTGCGGCAGCTCACCCTGGGTTCGACCGCTTTCGGAGGTTCGCTCTGGATCTTCAACGTCACGACGGAACTCGAGATTCTTGTCGGTATGGCGGTGTTGTTCTTGATCCTCGCAAGGTACTGCCTCGCATACCTAGAGACGCTCGCGAAGCGAGAGGGGAAGCTGACCTCACGGCATCAATGAACACGTACTGGCGGACTTTCAAGACGGCCGCGTGGCTCGGATGGGAGATGGACTCGAACTGGACGGAGCCGTGGCTCTTCGTCCTGTACTCCATTATCAAGCCGGTCGCCGGCGCATTCATCCTCGTCCTCATGTACGTCGTGTTCGTCGCGATCGGACGGCCCCAGGGCGACCCCGATGCGTTCTCCTATATGTACGTCGGGAACTCCTTCTTCATCTTCGTCGCGTCCGTGCTCTTCGGCACGTTCCAAGTGATTCAGTCGGATCGGGAATGGTACCAAACGATTCGGTACGTGTACATCTCGCCAATCTCGTACTATGTGTACATCTTGGGTCGAGCGGCATCCAAGATCGCGGTCTCGGTGTTCGCGGTCGCGATCACCTTGGTGTTCGGCGTCATGTTCCTCGGGGTCCAATTGCACTTGGCCCTGACCGATGTTCCGTTGTTTCTCGTCAGCACGATCCTCGGTTTGTCGGTCCTCCTGGCGATCGGCATCTGCCTCGGCGGGATCTCGTTCTTGACGGCAAAACACACCCATGGTCTCGCGGAAGGCATCCCCGGGCTGTTCTACGTCTTCTGCGGGGTCCTGTTCCCGCTCTCCGTCCTTCCGGATTGGGGCCAAGCCATTGGCCGCGCGATTCCGCTGACCTACTGGTTCGACATCACCCGGCGTCTCCTCACGTCGCCTTCGACGTCGACCTCGACGGTGAACACGACTCTCCAAGGGTTCGACCCGCCGACCATTCTGTTGTTTCTCGTGGTGTCGTCCGTCGGTTTCTTCGGCCTCAGCATCCTCATTTACAAGGTCGGGGAATACTTTGCCCGGAAAGCCGGCAAGATCGACATGACGACGTCCTACTGACGCCGGGCGCGGCCGGCGCGCCGCGCCGTCTGCTCGCGTCGGTAGGGATATCGTTGGACGGCCCCGCACGCCGTACATGTGACGACGACGCGCCCCCGGCCGACCCGGACCCGGGCGCTGACGGACGGGAGGAGGAACGCGAGGCACTTCTTACAGAACGACCGCTTGAAGGCCGCGGGCACCCGCGCGTTGTACCGCATCCCGATGCGCCTTGCGAGCTCGACGTAGCGCCGCGCGCGGCCCGGGCGGCCCTGGAGCGCCTCGGACTCCGCGAGTCGGAACAGCGCCGTCATCCGTTCGAGCGCGATCCGCCGTTCCATGCCTCGATGTCGCCGCTTCGCCATCGAGAGCGGAGCCCACCGCAGCGCATTAAGTCTCCCCCACGCGACCAAGCTTTAACTACGGCGTCCCGATAACTGCGGGGGAGCCCGTGCGCGAGCGCGTGAAGCAAATCTATCGCAACGTCCGCGACGGCGTCGACCTCATCGTCCTCCTCAACTCGACGGAACCGCAAATCGACATTTCGTTCTTCTACGCGACCGGCCTCACCGACGGCCTCTTCGAGGGCTGCGCCGCATGGCTCACGCCGGACGGCAGATGCGAGATCACGACGTCCGCCCTGGAGGAGGAAGCCGCGAAGAAGGGCGGATTGCCGATCGAGGTCTTCCGCACGCGGGACGACTCGGCGAAGCTCCTGCGGGCGCGCCTCCGAGGCCACCGAAAGGTCGGGATCAACGCGGCCGAGCTCACGCACGCGGCCTTCGAGCGGCTCCGGAAGCTCGCCCCGAAGTCCGCGAAGTTCGTCGATGTCTCCGATGCGATTATGAAAGCGCGCCTCGTGAAGGACGCTCGCGAGGTCGAGATGATCCAGCGCGCCTGCAGCATCGCCTCGCGCTCCTTCGAGGAGATCCTCCCCTTCATTCCGGGAGGCGTGACGGAGGCGGAGGTCGCCGCGGAGCTCGCCTACCGGATGCAGAAGAACGGCGCCTCGGGGCCCTCGTTCCACACGATCGTCGGCTCGGGACCGAACGGCGCGGAGCCTCACTACACCGCCGGCCCGCGGAAGGTCCAGGAAGGCGACATGATCGTGATCGATTTCGGCGCGATGTATCGCAAGTATTGCTCGGACATCACCCGCACGGTCGTCGTCGGCAAGGCGTCGGAGGAGCAGAAGCTCATGCACGACACGGTCGCGCGCGCGCACGCGGCCGCGTTCGCCCGGATGAAGCCCGGCGTGCGCGGGAAGTCGGTCGATGCGGCGGCCCGCACGGTCATCGACCGGACGAAGTACAAAGGGCGTTTCATCCATGGGCTCGGCCATTCCGTCGGCCTGGCGGTCCACGACGGCGCGGGGCTGAACTCCGCGAGCGAGATCACCCTCAAGCCGAACATGGTCTTCACCGATGAGCCGGGCGTCTACGTCCCGGGATTCGGCGGCGTCCGGATCGAAGACGATGTCCTCGTGACGCCGAAAGGCCCTCACTACCTGAGCGACGCGCCCCGGGAACTGCTCGAGCTCTGAGGCGCCCCTCACGGCGCGCCGTCGGCCATCTCTCGCGCGAGGAGGCTCATGCGGACGACGTTCACGAAGCCGCCGTCTTTGTAGATGTCTTCGCGGTGCACGCCTTCCCGTTGGAATCCGATCTTCTCGTACGTGTGGATCGCGCGGGCGTTGTACTCGAGCACCTCGAGGGAAACCTTGTTCATCCCGAGCACGCCGAACGCGTGGCGCAGGGCGACCCGCATCGCTTCCGTGCCGATCCCTCTCGACCGGAACTCCGGCTCGCCGATGACGATCCCGATCTCCGCCTTTCGGTGCGTCCGGTCGATCCGGTGGAGGCCGAGGTTCCCGACGTGCCGGCCCGCGACTTCGATCGCGAAGATCTGGTCGTCTCCCCGCCGCTGATAGTCGTGGAACCACCGTTCCTCTTCCGCGAGCGTCACGGGACTGCCCCGGCCGAGGAAGCGGATGACGTCCGGGTCCGAGAACCACTTCACGCACCGTCGGAGGTCCCCGGCTTCCAAGGGACGCAACAGCACGCGTTCTCCGCGGAGGACGCGTCGGGTTTCCA
>DASWDU010000024.1 GCA_036395115.1 Thermoplasmata archaeon
CGGGCTTGGACTCCGTCGCCCTCGGGGAAAGTCAAGTCGCCGAGCAAGTTCGTCGAGCCGTCGAACAGCGACCGCGTTCGTGGCGGACGGGCCCGCTGACGGACCTCTTCATCCAAGCCGCCCGAAATGCTTCGCGGTTGCGTCGTCTGGCAGGCATTGACGCTCGACCCGCCTCGGCGAGCCACGCTGCGGCCCGCTACGTACGAGAGGTCGTCCGCATCCCCCGTCCCCGCGTGACGTTACTCGGCAGCGGGAAGATGGGCCGCCTCGCGGCGGGTGCACTCCCAAACGACGCGACGATCGTCGTCATCAACCGAGACCACGAAAAGGCGCGGGCTATCGCCGAGCGCCTCGGCGGTCGGCCCGCGCGGCTCCCTGAGCTTCGGGAGGTGCTCCCGCAAACGGACGTCCTGATCACCGCGACGTCCGCCAAGCATCGCATCCTAGGGCCGCGAGTCCTCGCCCCGGCGTGCGCGTCGAGAGACCGGCCCCTCTGGATCATCGACCTGGGCGTGCCGCGGAATGTCGATCCGTCCGCCGCGCGGCTTGAAGGGGTTCGAATCGTGACGGTTGACGACCTCGCACCGTGGGCGGGCCGTCCGCCGGATCCTGCCGCCCGCGCCCGCGTGGAACGAGTCGTGCGTGCCGAGGCGGAGGCGTTCCTGGGGTCGCTGCGACCTGGGGTCGCGGACCGCGTCGCGGCGCTGCGCCGAGCCGCCGAACGCGTTCGACAGTCCGAGGTCCGCCTCGCGCTTGCGCGGATGCCGGATGCGACCGAGGACGAACGCGAGATCCTCGAGAAGACGTCAAATCGCCTCGTGAACCGGCTCCTCCATGCCCCCACGGAACTCGTGCGGCGACTCCAGGCAGAGGGCCGCGACGACCTGATCGGGGAGCTGTTCGACCGGGAATCGCTCCCGGGGAGGCGCCGATGAACGAACCGCTCCGGGTGGGCAGCCGAGGGAGTCCCCTCGCCCGCGCGCAAGCCGACGAAATCATCCGCCGGCTGCACCGCGTCCATCCGGGAATCCGCACGGAGGTCGTCGTGATCACGACGCACGGCGACGAGGGATACCGATCCGACTTGGGGACCGATTTGGACGGGAAGCGAGCCTTCACGAAGCGGATCGATGAAGCGCTCTTGGAGAACCGCATCGACGTCGCGGTTCACAGCCTGAAGGACGTCCCCACGGAGCGCGTGGATGGTCTGGTCCTCGCGGCGATCCCGCCGCGTGGGGACGTGCGGGATGTCCTCGTCGCGAACGAACCTCGGCCCCTCGCACACCTGCATCCGGGGACCCGCATCGGCACCAGCAGCCTGCGCCGCCGCGCGCAGCTGCTCGCCCACCGGCCCGACCTCGAAATCGTGGAACTCCACGGGAACGTCGGCACGAGGATCCAGCGGCTCCAGGAACCGGGACTCGACGCGGTCGTGGTCGCCGCAGCAGGAATCGATCGCCTGGGAGTCAAGTGCCCGTACCTCGAACCGATCGAACCGGATGTCGTCACGCCTGCGCCGGGCCAAGGAGCGTTGGCGGTCCAAGCGAGATCGGACGACGCCCGCACGATCCGACTCTTCGCGGGAATCGATGACCCGGCCGCGCGGTCGGCGGTGGACGTAGAACGCGCTCTCAGCGCGGCGATCGGCGGGGCATGCAACGTGCCGTTCGGCGCGCTCGCGACCCTCTCGGATGGCGGGATCGACCTCCGTGCCGTCGTCGCGTCGTCGGACGGTCGACGGATCATCCGCGCGTCGGTCCGAGGGCCCCGATCCGACGGGGCGAAGGCGGTCGAGGAAGCGGCGCGCCGACTGCGGGATGAAGGAGCCGCCGAAATCCTGGAGGGCGCGGCCTGATGCCCCGATCCCTGGCGGGTCAAACGGTCCTGGTCGCGGCGTCCGAAGAGCGCACCGAAGCGATCGCCCGACGCCTCCGGAGCGAGGGGGCGAACGTCGTCCCGTTCCCCACGGTGCGAATCGATGCCGCTCCAAATCTGCGCAAGCTCGACGATGCCCTCCGGAAATGGCGCTCGTACGACTGGGTCGTCTTCACGAGCACGAACGGAGTCCGCGCCGCGATCGCTCGCGCGGGGACCCTGCGCCTCGGCTTGGGCACGCGGCCCCCGAGGATCGCCGCGGTGGGACCCGCGACGAAAGCCCTCGCCGAAGCCGAAGGCCTCTCCGTCGACGCCATGCCCGCGGAGTTCCTGACGGACGCAATCGCGCCGACCCTCGGGTCCGTCGCGGGCTCTCGGGTTCTCTTGGTTCGTTCGAGCCTCGGCCGAAAGTCCCTCGCCGAACGGCTCCGGGCGGACGGCGCCCACGTGGACGAGGTGAGTGCGTACGAGGCGAGGCTCTCCGCTCCCGACGTGTCGCGCCTCCCGGCGGCGAGCGGGATCGACCTCGTCGTGTTCACGAGCGGTTCGACGGTGCAGAACCTCGTAGCCTTGCTCCCGCCCCCGTACCTCGGGGTCCTGAGAGACCGTGCGGTGGCCGTATGCATCGGACCGGTGACCGCGGACGTCGCCCGCGCATCCGGATTCCGGGTCTCGATCGTGGCGCGCGAGCACACGGTCCCCGGACTCCTGCGGGCCCTCCAGGAGGTGCCGGCGATTGGGTGACGTGACGAGCCTCCTCCGCCGCCCCCGACGATTGCGGCGGACGGCCGCGATCCGAGACATCGTCCGCGAGACGCGATGGGACGTCGGGCAGCTGATCCAGCCCGTCTTCGTGCGGGAGGACGACCGGATCGACGCGAACGTCCCATCCATGCCGGGCATTCGGCGGTTCACGCCTTCCGAAGCGGCCGAAGAGGCCGCGGACCTGGCCGGCATGGGCGTGAAGGCGCTCTTGCTCTTCGGAGTCCCGTCCTCGAAGGATGAGCAGGGAAGCGGCGCCTACGCGGACGGCGGCGTCGTCCAAGAGTCGTTGCGGACCATCAAGGCGGACGTGCCGGACATCGTCGCCCTGGCCGACGTGTGCCTCTGCGAGTACACGGACCACGGACACTGCGGCGTCGTGATCGACGGCCGCGTGGACAACGACGCGTCGGTCGACCTCCTCGCCCGGACCGCGGTCAGCCTCGCCCGTGCGGGCGCCGACGCCGTCGCACCGAGCGCGATGATGGATGGGCAGGTCCGGGCCATCCGCGCTTCCTTGGACGGCGCGGGTTTCCACGACACGATCATCATGGCGTACGCGGCCAAGCATGCGTCGGCGTTCTACGGTCCCTTCCGGGTCGCCGCCGAATCGGCCCCGCGCTTCGGGGATCGACGCGGGTACCAGATGGACCCGGCGAACGTCCGCGAGGCGATGCGGGAAATCGCGTTGGACCTGGAGGAAGGCGCCGACGTCGTGATGGTCAAGCCCGCGCTCGCCTACCTCGACGTGATCCGGGCGGCCCGCGAGCGGTTCGACGCCCCACTCGCCGCGTACTCCGTGAGCGGCGAGTACGCGATGGTCAAGGCCGCGGCATCGAACGGTTGGCTCGACGAGCGGGCCGCGGTCCACGAGATCCTGACCGCGATCCGTCGCGCGGGGGCTGATCTCGTCATCACGTACCATGCGAAGTCGGTGGCCGAATGGGAGCGGAGGAAGGGCCGTGGTCGAGATTGATGGGCCGAGCGAAGGGGGAGCGAACCGCGAGTTCCTGAAATACACGTTCTACAAGGTCCAGGCGGAATGGCGGCGCCTCCCGGACGACATCCGGAAGAAACATCGCACGGAATTCGTCCGCCTCCTCCATGAGTTCGAGGACGACGTCACGATCCGGTGCTACGCGCTCCAAGGGATCCGCGCCGACGCCGATTTCATGACGTGGGCGATCGATCCGCGCCTCGAGACGTTCGTCGAGATGGCGCGCCGCGTCTTCTCGACGGAGCTTGGAGGCTACCTCGAGAGCGCGTACGCGTACCTCGCCGCCACGAGGCGATCGTCGTACCTCGGAGGCCATGCGCATCCGGGCCAGGACGGCTCGGGCAAGCGGGCGGTGCCTCACGGGAGCCGTTACCTGTTCGTCTATCCGTTCGTGAAGAAGCGGGAATGGTACTCGATCCCGTTCGAACACCGCCAAGAGATCATGCGGGATCACTTCCGGGTCGGTCACAAGTATCCGTCCGTCCAGATCCACACCGGGTACTCGTTCGGCCTCGACGACCAAGAGTTCGTCCTCGCCTTCGAATCGGACGAGCCGCTCGATTTCCTGGACCTCGTGATGGAGCTCCGGTCGAGCGAGGCAAGCCGGTACACGGAACGCGAGACGCCGATTTTCACGTGCATCCTATCGACTCCGGAGCACGTGCTCGACGCGTTGGGGCGTTGACGTGATGAAGCTCGAACCGGCCATCGTCCCGGCGCCTCGGTCCGAACGGCTCTTCGCTCGCGCGAAACGCAGCCTGGTCGGCGGGGTCGACAGTCCCGTCCGGGCCTACCGCGCGGTCGGAGGGACCCCTCGGTTCATCGTGCGCGGCCGAGGGCCGTGGATCGAGGATGCGGACGGACGCCGGTATCTCGACTATTGCGGTTCCTGGGGAGCCCTCCTCCTGGGCCACGCCGCCCCGGCGATCGTCGAGGCGGTCCGAGACGCCGCGGCACGCGGCACCAGTTTCGGGGCCGCCACGGAGGCCGAGGTCCGGCTCGCGGAGGCCGTCAAGCGACTCGTGCCGTCGATCGACCTGCTACGGTTCGTCAACTCGGGGACGGAAGCGACGATGTCGGCCGTTCGCGTCGCGCGCGGGTTCACGGGCCGCGATCGCATCGTGACGTTCGAGGGCAGCTACCATGGCCACGCGGATTCGTTCCTCGCGAAGGCCGGTTCCGGAGTCGCGGCCGCGGGGTTGCCCGCATCGGGAGGCGTCCCGCGAGGCGCGATCCAAGGCACGCTCCTCGCGACGTACAACGACCTCGCCACGGTGGAGGACCTTTTCCGCCGATACGGAAGCACCATTGCCGCGGTCGTCGTCGAGCCGGTCGCGGGGAACATGGGCGTCATCCCGCCGGAACCCGGGTTCCTTCGCGGATTGAGGGATCTATCCGAGGAACACGGCGCCCTGCTCGTCTTCGACGAGGTCATCACGGGCTTCCGCGTCGCCCGAGGGGGAGCCCAAGAGCGATTCGAGGTCCGGCCGGATCTCACCTGCCTCGGGAAGATCCTGGGGCACGGCCTTCCCATCGGGGCGTACGGCGGTCGGCGGGACATCATGGAAGTCGTCGCGCCGCTCGGACCGGTCTACCAAGCGGGCACCCTCGCGGGGAACCCGATCGCGGTCGCCGCCGGCCTGGCGGCACTCCGCCGTTTGAGCCGCGGTCTCTACACCACGCTCGAGCGGACGTCCGCGGCGTTGGAGCGCGGAATCGAGGATGCGGCCGCGGACGCCGGGGTCGGGCTGCGCGTCCAGCGGGTCGGCTCGATGCTCGGCCTGTTCCTCCGCGACGCCCCGGTCCGCAATTTTGCGGACGCGAGAGCGTCCGACGCCTCCGCGTACGCCCATCTCTTCTGGTCCCTCATCGCACGCGGTGTCTACCTGCCGCCGGCTCCGTTCGAGACCTCGTTCGTCTCCGCCGCACACGGACCCAAGGCAATCGACCGCACCGTCGCGGCCTTTGATGAAGCGTGCCGGGAGTTGAGTGGATGAAGGACCGATTCCTTCGCGCGTGTCGGCGCGAGCCCGTGGACTGTACCCCCGTCTGGTTCATGCGCCAAGCGGGCCGTTCGTCGCCCTCGTACCGAGCGGTCCGACAGGAACACGGCATCCTCGAAATCGCGAAGACGCCTGCGCTCGCGGCGGACGTGACATGCCAGGCGGTCCACGAGCTCGGTGTCGATGCGGCGATCCTGTTCTGCGACCTCCTCATTCCGCTGGAGGCGATGGGGGTCCCGGTCCGAATCGAACCGGGCGTCGGTCCCGTAATCGATCCTCCAATTCGCACGGGCGAGGACGTGGACCGACTCCGTCCCCTCGACCCGGAGCGGAGCCTGCCGTTCGTCGGGGAGACGATCGCGCGGCTCCGGGCGAAACTCGACGTGCCGCTGATCGGGTTTGCGGGCGCGCCGTTCACGCTCGCCAGCTACCTGATCGAAGGCGGCGCCTCCCGCGACTTCGAGGCCACGAAACGGTTCCTTCACGAACGGCCCTCCGACTGGATGCGGCTGATGGACTTCCTCGCGGATGCGGTGGCTGCGTTCCTGCGCTTCCAGGCGGACGCGGGGGCGGAGGCCCTCCAGCTGTTCGACAGCTGGGTCGGCGCGCTGGCTCCGAGGGACTACCGCGAGTGCGTGCAACCCTACACCCGAAAGGTGTTCCGTGGAATCCGGGAGACGGGCGTCCCGACGATCCATTTCGGGACCGGGACGGCGGGGTTCCTGGACGCGTTCCGGGAGGCCGGGGGGGACGTGATCGGCGTCGACTGGCGCATCGCGCTGGACCGCGCCTGGGTGGCGATCGGCGAGGACGTGGGGATCCAAGGGAACCTCGATCCCGCGGCCTTGCTGGGCCCGCCGGATCGTTGGGCGGCCGCCGCGCGGGATGTGCTCGAACGGGCGAATGGCCGGCCCGGCCACGTGTTCAATTTGGGCCACGGCGTGCTCGCATCGACGCCGCAGGATCATCTCCGAGGACTCGTCCAGCTCATTCACGACACGTCCGGACGGTGAGCTCATGGCGGACGCGCCGATCGGAGTCTTGCTGATGGCCCTCGGCGGACCCGACTCGTTGGACGCGGTCGAGCCGTTCCTTCGGAACGTCCGCCATGGACGACCGACGCCGAAGGCGATGCTCGACGAATTCCGCGAGCGGTACCGTCGCATTGGCGGGAAGTCGCCGCTACTCGGCATCTCTTTGGATCAAGCGCGCTCCCTCGAAGCGCGGCTGAACGCCCGCACCGTCGGGTTCCGCTGCTACGTGGGAATGCGACACTGGTCTCCCTACATCCGCGATGCCGTCGCCCGCATCCGCGACGATGGCATTCGTCGGGTGGTGGCCCTCTGTCTCACTCCCTACTATTCCAAGATGAGCGTCGGCGCCTACCTCGCGGATTTCGACCACGCGGTCGCGCAATCCGGCGCGACGATCGACGTAGCGCGGGCCAAGAGCTGGCACGACCGTCCCGAGCTCATCGACGCGTACGCAGGGAAAGCGCGCGAAGCGCTCGAGAGGCTCGCTGCGGCGGGCCATCGCAATCCGGCGGTGTTGTTCACGGCCCACAGCCTTCCCAAGAAGATCATCGAGGAAGGGGATCCGTACGAGCGGCAATTGCGAGAGACCATGATGGCGATCCTCAAGCAACTCCCGCCGGTCCGCGCCCGGCTCTGCTACCAGAGCGCGGGACGGACGGAGGATCCTTGGCTCGGACCACCGCTCGAGGACGCCCTCGACGAACTCGGCGGCGCGGGAGAGGACGCCGTCCTCCTGATTCCGTTCGGCTTCGTCTCGGATCATCTCGAGATCCTGTACGATCTCGACATCGAGGCGAGGGCTCGAGCGCAGGACCTTGGCGTGAGATTCGAGCGCGCGGAATCGCTGAACACGGACCCGCAGTTCATCCGGGCGATGGAGAGCGTCGTGAGGGATGCAGCGGCTATGCCCAACTGGGCATAAGCGCCGGCGGATGTCCCGCTTCGACGGGACCTAGTGTGCGGCCAGCGACTTTGCGACCGCAGCGACGGCCGCGCCGATTCCGCCGCCGGCCGCGCCGCCTGCGAGCGCGTTGGCGACCGCTGAGACGACGTCGAAGCCATGCGTCGCGCTCGGGATATGCCCCAAGGCGACGCTTAGGCCCGTGACATCCCCCGTCGCCGCAGACGCGACGCCGAGTCCAATTGCCCCGATGGCCGCGCCGATGGCGGCGGCGATCGGAATCGAGATCATGCCTTTCACGCTCCGTATCGAGTTGGAGTTTCCTCAGCTCTAGATAAGGCGAATTGGACGCTTTTCGAAATAGGATAGCAACCCTAATCTGGAGAGGGTGGGGCGGGACGGAGCATCGGCCTCGGTCGACGTCGATCCTGGGAGAAAGGCGGAGAACGCGATGATGGCGTTAAGAAGACCGGCATCGTTCCCATGTCGCGATGGCGTTCGACCTCGTGGTTCGGGGAGGTCGCGTCCTCGACGGCACGGGCGCGCCGTGGCGAATCGCGGATCTCGGAATCCGCCGGGGCAAGATCGATCGCATTGGTCGCTTGGGCCGGGTGAGGGCGTCCCGGGAAATCGATGCGTCCGGCATGTACGTCGCGCCGGGATTCATCGACATCCACACGCACAGCGACGTCGGAATCCTCGTCGAGCCGACGGCGGAGTGCGCGGTCCGCCAAGGCGTGACGACGCACGTGATCGGGAATTGCGGCGACTCGCCCGCCCCGATCGGGGAGGCGTACCGCGACCTCGCAGTACGGCGCTTCGAGTACTACGCCGAGGCGAAAGAGTGGACCTGGTCGACGTACGGCGAGTATCTCGATTTCATGGGGCGCCACGGCGTCGGCATCAACATCGCGGGGCTCGTCGGGCACGGGAGTGTGCGGCTAGCGGTGATGGGCTTCGAGGAGAGGCCACCGAGGACGGAGGAACTGCGCGCGATGAAAGCCCACGCGGACGAAGCGATGCGCGCGGGGGCGTTCGGCATGAGCACGGGCCTCGTTTACCCGCCCGGATGCTTCGCGGCGACGGACGAAATCGTCGACCTCGCGAAGGTCGTCGCCCGCCACGGAGGCTTCTACGCGTCACACATCCGCGGGGAACGAGAGACGATCGTTGAGGCGGTCCGGGAGTGCATCGAGATCGGAGAGCGCGCGGGTTGCCCCGTCCAGATCAGCCACAACAATCCGAAGTACGGCGGCCTCAGCAAGTCCGGAGAAATCCATGCGCTGTGGGAGGCGGCGCGGGCGCGCGGCGTCGACGTCCTTGCGGACAACGACGCGCACACGGACTTCGGTCCTCCACTGAGCCACGCGCTCCCCCAGTGGACGCAGAAGCTCACGACGGACGAGCTCGTCGCGATGTTGCGGGACCCCGCGAAGCGGGAGGCGCTCAGGGCGGAGACGAAGGCGGACAAGCGTCCCGGCGCCGGATACGTCGGCCTGTTGGTCCACGAACAATTCGACCGGATCTGGCTCTTGCGGTGTCCGAGCGATCCGACGAAGGAAGGCATGACGATCGCGCGACTCGCCGAGCGGCGTGGCGTGGACCCGTGGACCGCGTTCTTTGACGAGATCGTCGAGGAGCGGGACCGTGCGGTGGGGTTGTTCGACTACATGGACCTCGAGGAGATCAAGGGGACGCTGAAACATCCTCTCGTCATGATTTGTTCGGACGGCTGGGTCGCGCCGAAAGACCAGCGGACCTCGCCGACGGCGCCCTACCAGCCGTGCACGTACGGCGAGTTTCCGGGCGTCCTCGAGCGGTTCGTCGTCAAGGAGCCGGTCTTGCGCCTCGAGGAGGCGATCCACAAGATGACGGGCTTACCCGCCGCCCGGCTCGGAATCCAAGACCGCGGGCTCATCCGCGAAGGGTTTTGGGCAGACCTCGTCGTCTTCGACCTGATGCGTCTCCGAGATCGGGCGACAAACCTCTGGCCCCACGCCCATCCGTTCGAAAACTATCCGCACGGCTTTCCGGAGGGCATGGAAACGGTCCTCGTGAACGGGCAGCCAGCCGTGGATGAAGGCAGGCCGACGGCCGTCCTTGCGGGCAAGGTCCTGCGGCGCGGCGAGTGGCGGGCGCGTCAAGCTTCCGCCTTCGCGTCTCAGCCTCGATAACGAAGGCACAGCCTTCATACCCGAGGAAGACCGACTCGCGCGCGTGGAGCTCAGCGGAGTCCTGAAGGCGAAAATCTGCCTGATTGGCGAAGCCGCGGTCGGCAAGACCTCCCTGATCCGCCGATACGTCGAAGACGCGTTCGACGACCGCTACATCTCGACGCTGGGAAGCAAGGTGAGCGTCAAGAGGATCTGGCTCACGCAGAAGAAGGATCCGTCGAAGCAACTCGAGGTCCAGCTGAGCATCTGGGACTTGATCGGCGAGCGATCGTACTTGGAGACCCTCCATCAGGAGTACCTGCGCGGCGCGCAGGGCCTCATCGCGGTCTGCGACGTGACGCGCTACTCGACCTTCGAGGCGCTCGACGAGTGGATCCGACGGTCGCTCTTGATCAGCGGAGAGGTCCCGCTTGCGGTCGTCGTGAACAAGGCGGACCTCAAGGACCAAGTCATGGTCCTCTACGACGCGGACGAGCCGCGGCAGAAGGCGGAGAGGTACGGCGGGTTCGCGACGTGGGCCAGCGCCAAGAGCGGGGAGAACGTGAATCCGATCTTCGGACGCCTTGCGCTGGACGTCGTGCGTAAGATCGCAACGGCGGATGCGGTCTGACGCGTCCGCGGCTCACTCCCACCGGAACAACTTCACCGCGAGGGCGAAGACGGCCGCGGCGAAGAGCCCGAGGACCCCGAGGTCGACCGCGATCTCCGCGAACCCGGCGCCGCGGATCATGACGGCGCGCAGGGCGTCGGAGAAGTACGTGAGCGGCATCATGTACGCGATGACCTGGACGGCATCGGGGAGCCTCTCGATCGGGATGAACACTCCGCCGAGGAAGAACATCGGGAACGTCACGAGGCCCGTGAGGTTCTCCGCGCTGTCCGCGCTCCTCGAGACGGACGACACGAAGAACCCGAGGGAGATGAACACGAACGCGCCGAACAACGCGGCGACGATCAGGATGACGATGTTCCCGACGATGTGCACGCCGAAGGCGAAGACGGCGAGGGAGAGCAGCAGGCCGAGCTGCACGAGGCTGATCAGCAGCGCGGGGACGATGCGCCCCGCGAGGATGTAGGCCGCGCCCGCCGGCGTCGCGTGAAGCCGCTTCAGGATGCGCTTCTCTCGCGACGACACGATGAACAGGGCGAGGCCGTACACCCCGCTCTGCATGATCGCCATCGCGGTAATGCCGGGCGCGAGGAAATCGATGTAGTCGAGCGACTGGGCGTTCACCGCCTCGGCCGACACGTCGAGGGTCGTCCGGGCGGCAACGAACCGTTCGAAGAACGTGGCAGAGACCTCGCGCACCGCTTGGAAGGCGACCTGGCCGGAGCCTTGCTCGTCGATCCCCCAGTATGCGATCAGCGCGAAGCTCCCGTTTGGGTCCCCCGTGCCGTTTCTCTCGCTGTCCATGAAGGCGCCGAAGCCTGCAGGCACGATGACGAAGATATCGAGCGTGCCGCCTTTGACCGCCGAGAGCCCCGCATCCTGACTCGTGTAGTTGGCGACTTGGAACGGGAGGGACTTGTTCGCGAAGGTGGTCCAGAGGGCCGTCGACCACGCGGTCCGGTCGTCATCCATGATGCCGACGTGGAACCGAACGGGGTCCGCGCGGCCGAACCCGAGGCCGAGGAGGCCCATGAAGATGATCGGAAACAGGATCGCCCAGACGAGGGTCGCGCGGTCCCGGAGGAACATCCGCAGGTTTGCGCCGACCCACCGGTGGAATCCGCGGGGCGTCCTCATTCGCGGATCCGCCTCCCCGTGAGCTGCAGGAAGACGTCCTCGAGGGACGCGTTCCGCACGTGGAAGTCCTCGATGCCCATGCCGCGATTCCGCGCGTACTCGAACACGGCGGTGAGCGTCGTCTCGAGCTGTCGCGTGTACAGCGTCACGCGGCCGTCCTCGACGTTCATCTCCTCGACGCCGGGCAGCGTCCCGAACGCGGACGAGTCCCCGTCGGCGGCGAACTCGACCGCATCGCGCTGCTCGAGGTTGTGGATGAGGTGCTCGGGTTCGTCGAGCGCGAGGAGCTTCCCGTGGTCCATGACGCCGACTCGATGGCAGAGCCGCTCCGCCTCTTCCATGTAGTGCGTCGTGAGCATGATCGTCTTCCCCCTGTCTCGAAGTTTCGCGATGACGTCCCAGAGGCTGCGCCGCGCCTGCGGGTCGAGGCCCGTCGTCGGCTCATCGAGGAACACGAGCTCCGGATCGTTGACGAGGGCGAGGGCGACCGCGAGCCGCTGCTTCTGGCCTCCGGACAGCTTCTCCGTCCACTCGTCCGCCTTCTCCTCTAGGTTGACGAGGGTCAGCAGCGCGTGCGCGGACAGACTTCGCGGATACATTCCCCCGAAGACCTCGAGCGTTTCCCGCGCCGTGAGGCGTTCGAAGAGCGCGGTCGCTTGGAGCTGCACGCCGATGCGCTCACGGATCTTGCGACGATCCGTGCGGAGGTCGAGGCCCGCCACCCGGATCTCGCCCCGGTCCGCCTTACGAAGGCCTTCGAGGATCTCCCACGTCGTCGTCTTGCCGGCCCCGTTCGGGCCGACGAGCCCGAAGACCTCGCCCTTGCCGACCGAGAACGAGATGCCGTCGACGGCGCGAAGATCGCCGTACGACTTCGTCAGGTCGCGCACGGTCACGATGTCGGCCATGCCACGTCGCGAACTCGAAGGTACGACATAAAGATGTGGCGGCGAGGCCGCGGTCGGGAAGACGTCCCTCGTCCGGCCGTACGTGCACGATGGGTTCGAGGATTGCTACGTGTCCGTCGCTGCGGAGGGACGCTGTCTCGTGGATGCCGCCCGTCCGGGCCGCGGCGCGGTGTTCAGAGAGGCCCCACGGCCGTGGGGAGGAAGAGCCCGACCAACGCGGCGAGGATCCACACGACGACCGCGATGAGGATCGCTTTGAGCCAGCCAATCGTGTACAGGCTCCGCAGCGCGAGCAGCCACACGAAACCGCCGATGACGGCCGCCAACAGGCCACCGAGGAAGTAGTCGACGACCGTGTAGATGATCGTCCCGACGATTGCGGCGAGGAAGGCCGTCCCGATGCCTTCGCGCTCGTGGAACAACTTCGTGACGACGAAGATGATAATCGTCGAGACGATGAGCCTCGCAATGAAATAGACCGCCGTGGCCAGGGGGGAGGGCGCCGCCATGGCGAGTTCGATGGAACGCCAGCGCTTAGACTTTCCGTGGCGGATGGCGCAGGTCCAACATCCCATCCATCCCCAGCGACCGAACCTTGGGCGCTGAGAACCGACCAACCAAGCACACAAACGGCGAACGTGGGACGGTAAGGAGCGAAAAGGGATTTATGGGAGCGCGTCCACAAAACTCTGGAGGCAATTCTTTGGGTATTAGCATCGGTGGAACGGCACTGGGCGTCTTCCGACGGCTTGGGATCACGGGGAATGCCGCAGCGATCCTCATGATCCTGTCGGGCGTCCTCATCATCGTCTTCCCGTGGATCGTCGCGTACGTCATCGGGTTGTATCTGATCGTGGCCGGTGTGCTCATCCTCGCGGGCCACAGTGCGTTGCCCGGAAAGGCGTAGGGAGGTTGGGTTCGGCAGGCGCCGCGGCGCGGTTTCCCGCCTCCGCGCGGACCGGCCGATCAACGGTTCCAGTCTCCGACGCAGAGCGTCGCGGCATCGGTCGCACGGCCCGTGCCGACGCGGCAATCTGGGGGACGCCCAACGGCCCCTAGGAAGTCGAATGGGCTCGACCGGATTCGAACCGGTGACCTTCGCCATGTCAAGGCGATGTCATAGCCGCTAGACCACGAGCCCGCGGCGCGGCCTAACCGCGCAGCACCCTTAAGGCTTTCTCCGGGAAGCGCCTCACTTCGACAACGCCGAGACGATCGCGCGACAGAAGGCCGGCAGGTCATCGGGGAACCGAGACGTGATGAGGTTTCCGTCGACCACACACTCCTTGTCGACCCACTTCGCGCCCGCGTTGCTGCAGTCGTCCCGGACGCTGGCGTAGGACGTCATCTGCCGGCCCTTCACGATCCCGGCGCTGATCGGCACCCAGGCCGCGTGGCAGATCGCCGCCACGACCCTGCCGTCGTCGTCCATCGCTCGGACGAAGTCGAGGATCTCCTTGTGCCGCCGCATCTTGTCGGGTCCTGCGACGCCGCCCGGGATGACGACGGCGTCGAAGTCTTTCGGATGGAGGTCCGAGGCCGCCGCGTCGACCTCGCACGGGTACCCGTGCTTCGAGTTGTACGTCCGCTTCTCGTGCCCCGCGAGGACGACCTCCGCACCTTCCTCGATCAAACGGTAGTACGGCACCCAGAGCTCGAGGTCCTCGTAGCCGTCCTCCGCGAACTCGACGATCCGCTTGCCACCCAGCGTCATGAGGGACCGAACGCGGATCGAATCCAAATCCCTTGCGTCGCCGCAGGACGAGGGACGGAACCGTAACGGATATGAGCCGCCATCGCCTCGCACGGGGCGCTCCGAGGTTGCACGCGATGACGTCGAAGGACAACTTCGAGTTCGCCCACGAACACCGGACGCAGGTGGCGTGGATGTCGCAGAACACGAACACGCTCCCCGTCCACCCGGCGATCCTGGAGGCGATCCGCCGAGGCGTCGACGAGAGGGAGTTCAACCTCTATCCGCGGAAAGCCGGGGTCTTCGGGCTTCCGGAGGCGATCAGGGAGGATCTCGGCCTCGACGAGGCCGACATGATCCTCACGAACGGCGGGATCGAGGGGGAGTACATCGCGACCCGGGCCCTCCTGAAGCCGGGCGACGAGGCCCTGTCGACCGACCCTGCATTCCTGCCGATCCACGACCAGGTCGCGATGGCGGGCGCGCGGGCGATCGAGGCGGACATCTACCGCAAACCGTACATCCTCACGCCGGACCTCGCCCTCGAATCGCTGACGCCCGCGACGAAGATGCTCCTGATGATCGACCCGAACAACCCGCTCGGCTCCGGCTACGCGCGCTCGCAGGTGAAGGGCCTCGCCGAGATCGCGAGCGACCACGGCCTCTGGCTCATTGACGACATCACGTACCGGGACTTCAACGCGGATCACGTCCTCGCGACGGACTTCTATCCGGAGAAGGCTCTCCTGTCGTATTCGTTCAGCAAGGGGCCCGGCCTCGCGGGCATGCGGATCGGCGCGATCCTCGGATCGCCGGACGCGATTCTGGCGCTCCGGAAGTACGACACGAACGTCCTCGGCGTGAACGTGCTCGCGCAACGAGCGGCGCTCGCGGCCCTCCGCTCGAAGAGCGAATGGCTCCCCGAGGTGCGGCGGGTGGTCGAGCGCAATCAAGAGACGATCCGACGGTCCGTCGCGAAGGTCGACGGTGCCTCGCTCCCGGTCTTCCCGTCGAAGGCGAACATGTTCGTCATCGACCTCGCGCCGACGGGCGTGAATCCAGAAACCGTCGAGGAGCGCCTGCTGTTCGACCATTACGTGCACACGCGTGCGGGATCGTACCTCTCGAAGAAGCACGGCGGCAAATTCCTCCGCGTCTCCTTCACGGTCTCGGAGGCGGACTGCAAGCGCTTCGCCGACGCCTTCCTGGCCGTCGTGGACGAACTCGCCGCGTGACGCGACAGGCTCATAGCCCCGGACGGCCCTGGGGAACCGGTCGCATGGGATTCTTCCAACAACTCGCGGGCCGCGTCGAGGAGTTCGCCGCGGCGGGCGGCAAGTTCGCGGATGCGTTCGTGCGGACGGCCGGCGCCACGGTCTCCGGCGCGCTCGTGTTCGTAGACCGGGAGATCGGATACGCGGCCAAGGCGGCGAAGAAACGGAGCGCCTCGAAGGCGGAAGGCCGCAAGCGTCCGACGGGCAAGTGAGGATTCCGAGCGCGACGGCGGATCGTTGTCGAGCGGATATGGACCCTTACGGACCGGTTTCTGGGAACTCCAACGGTGCCACGGGCATCGACGCGGGCTCCCGTCGGCGTGGCGCATGTCTCTTCGGCTTCGGGACCTTGCTCTTCTCCTGCGGCGGATGCCGAAGGTGGGCCTCGGCCTTGTTGATGTCCTCGAACTCCGCGTCGCAGGTGCATCGGTAGACGGTCTTCTGTTCCATGTGGATGCTGTGCGCTTTCATGTCGTCCGACCGATTCAGCATCCGGGCCTCGGGCACTTATAGTATTGCGACCGGATATCACATTTTAGAAGGAACCATGGGCGCTCATCCATGCGAACGGGCGCATCGAGGGTGGCTCGTTGATCGACCTCCCCGGCCGCGAAAGCTACTTAGCGGTCCGCGACCCTAACTGCGCAGACCAAGGGAGGATCGCGTGGGCAAGTCCGAATACCTGAACTACGTGAACGGCGCGTGGGTCCCGTCCCACACGGATGCGACGTACACGGTGACCAACCCCGCGACGGGCGGGAAAATCGCCGTCGTGCCGCAAAGCGACGTCGAAGACACGCGCGCCGCGATCGACGCGGCCCGGGAGGCGTTCGACAAAGGCACGTGGCCTCGGATGACGCCGGGGGACCGCGCGGCCGCGCTGTTCAAGCTCGCGAACCTGATCGAAGCGGACATGGATCGGCTCGCGCCCCTCGAGACGCAGAACCAGGGCAAGACGATCAAGCAGGCGCGGGACGGAGACCTCCCCTTCTCCGTGGACAACTTGCGGTTCATGGCGGGCGCCGCGCGCACCCTGACGGGCCAGGCGTCCATGGAGTACGCCTACGGCGCGACGAGCGTGATCCGCCGGGAGCCGATCGGCGTGATCGGC
Organism: Thermoplasmata archaeon; assembly: GCA_036395115.1. Classification (NCBI taxonomy): domain Archaea; kingdom Methanobacteriati; phylum Thermoplasmatota; class Thermoplasmata; species Thermoplasmata archaeon. The sequence continues at coordinate 16,480 of DASWDU010000024.1, forward strand.
CAGATCACCCCGTGGAACTATCCGTTCATGATGGCGATCTGGAAGCTCGCGCCGGCGCTCGCCGCCGGGAACACCGCGGTCCTGAAGCCCGCGAGCCTCACGCCGCTCACGACCCTCGAACTCGGCAAGCTGATCGAGAAGGCGGGCATCCCGCGCGGGACCGTGAACCTGATCACCGGCCCCGGCGCGGTCGTCGGGAACGAACTCGCCTCGAGCGAGAAGGTCGACATGATCTCCCTGACCGGCGACACGGCGACCGGCAAGGACATCATGGGCGCCGCGAGATCGAACGTGAAGCGGCTCCACCTGGAACTCGGGGGCAAGGCGCCGTTCATCGTCTTCGAAGATGCGAACATCGCGGCCGCGGCGGAAGGTGCCGTCGCCGCCTCCATGGTCAACGGCGGCCAAGACTGCACCCAGGCGGCGCGGTTCATCGTCCAAGACAAGGCGTACAAGAAATTCCAGGACACGTTCCTCGAACGGCTGAAGACGGTCCGCCTGGGGAATCCGCTCCATCGGTCGACGGACCTCGGGCCGCTCGTGTCCGAGAAGCAGCGGGAGAAGGTCGAGAAATACGTAGAGATCGGCGAGGACGAGGGCGCGAAGCTCGCGATAGGCGGCAAGCGGCCGAAAGGCACGGCGTTCGACAAGGGCTGGTTCTACGAGCCCACGGCGTTCGTCGACACGGACCCGTCGATGCGCATCGCGAAAGAGGAGGTCTTCGGGCCCGTCGTCAACGTGCAGCGCTTCTCGACGGAGAGTGAGGCGATCGAGACCGCCAACGACGTCGTGTACGGACTGTACTCCTCCGTCTGGACAAAGGACGTGCAGCGCGCGCATCGCGTCGCGAACGCCCTCCGGTTCGGCGCCGTCGAGATCAACGACCACCTGCCGATCGTGAGCGAGATGCCTCACGGTGGGTACAAGCAGAGCGGCTTCGGGAAGGACCTGAGCGTCTACAGCCTCGAGGAGTACACGGAGATCAAGCACGTATTCATCGACCTCACGGACCAGGTGCGGAAGCCGTGGCACTACCTGACGTTCGGCGATCCGACGTGAGCGAAACGCCACGTTCTCCCGTTGCAGCTCCACCTCGAGGGGAACGCGTGGATCGTCTCGAGGCCGCCGCCATCTGAAGGGCCCAAGGAGGAATCGGGGCTGGGAATGACCGCAGGAGGATTGTCCGCCGCGGGGCTCGGCCGCCTGCACGACATCATGGCCGGCTACGTGAGGAGGGGCGATGCGCCCGGGATCGTTGCACTCGTGAGCCGGCATGGCGAGGCCCACGTCGAAGCGATCGGGACGATGGAGCTCGGCGGCATCACGCCGATTCGGCGCGACGCGATCTTCCGGATCGCCTCGATGACGAAGCCGATCACGGCCGCGGCGACGATGGTCCTTGTCGAGGACGGCAATGTGCGGCTCGACGAGCCCGTCGACCGGTGGCTGCCCGAGCTCGCGCACCGCCAGGTGTTGCGGCATCTCGCTGGACCGCTCGACGATACCGTGCCCGCGAGGCGGCCGATCACCGTGCGAGACCTGCTCACCTTCACGATGGGCTTCGGAATCTTCATGGCGCCGCTCGGCACGTACCCGATCCAGAGGGCGATCCACACGCTGCGCCTCGGCCAGGGACCGCCGACGCCGTCCGTGCCGCCGGCACCGGACGAGTGGATCCGTCGCCTGGGAACGCTCCCACTCATGCACCAGCCGGGCGAGACGTGGATGTACAACACCGGGTCCGACGTGCTCGGCGTGCTGATCGCGCGCGCCTCGGGACAGCCGTTCGAGACGTTCTTGCGGGAGCGACTTTTCGAGCGGCTCGGCATGAAAGACACCGCGTTTAGCGTGTCTGCGGCTAAGATCGATCGGCTGTCGACGAGCTATCTCCCGCGTCCCGGCGGAGCGCTCGAAATCTATGATCGGGCTGCGGGAGGTCAATGGAGCCGCCCGCCTGCGTTCCCGTCCGGCGCCGCAGGCCTCGTTTCGACCGTCGACGATTATCTGGCCTTCGGGCAGATGCTGCTACGGAAGGGGGAACACGGGAACGATCGAATCTTGTCGACGCGCTCCGTGGAGACCATGACGACCGACCAGCTGACGCAGGAGCAGAAGACGGGGTCCGGCCTCCTTCCCGGTTACTTCGACGGCCACGGGTGGGGGTTCGGCATGGCCGTGCTCACGGCGCCCGACGAACTCGCGGACGAGCCCGGCCGTTTCGGTTGGGACGGCGGTTTGGGCACCTCCTGGTATTGCGACCCGAAGGAAGACCTCATCGGCATCCTGATGACTCAGCGTGGATGGACGTCTCCCAGTCCACCGGACGTCTGCCGCGACTTCTGGAGCTCCACATACGGCGC
>DASWDU010000025.1 GCA_036395115.1 Thermoplasmata archaeon
TGCCCCCGAGCACCCCGCCGACGATCTTCTCCGGCGGGATGCCGGGCTGGTTCACGTCGAACGACCGCGCGACGTACATCTTGGCGGGCTTCGCCTCCTCGTGGGGCCTCGTCGGGATGACTTTCTGGATCATCATCAGCAGGACGTCCAGGTTCACCTCGTGGTGGGCGCTGACCGGGACGATCGGGGCGCCGTCCGCGACGGTCCCCTTGACGAACGCCTGAATCTGCCGGTAGTTCTCCTCCGCCTGCTTCGGGTCGACGATGTCGATCTTGTTCTGGACGATCACGATCTTGTCGACGCCGATGATGCCCAGGGCCATCAGATGCTCCTTCGTCTGCGGCTGCGGGCAATCCTCGTTCGCCGCGATCACGAGGAGGGCGCCGTCCATGATCGCCGCGCCGCTGAGCATCGTCGCCATCAGCGTCTCGTGTCCCGGCGAGTCGACGAACGACACGATGCGCTGGAGCTCGCCTTTCACGTTGTGTGTCTTGCAGATCTCCGTGTTCTGGTACGCCGCCGGCTCCTCGTCCTTCGGGCACTTGTAGATCGCCATGTCGGCGTAGCCGAGGCGAATCGAGATGCCCCGCTTGATCTCCTCCGAGTGGCGGTCCGTCCGCTCGCCCGTGAGCCGCTCCGTCAGCGTCGACTTGCCGTGGTCGACGTGGCCGACGACGCCGATGTTGACCTCCGGTTGGCCCGGGACCTTCATCGCGCCTGCTCCTGCCACGCGTCCTCGATCGACTTCGGCCCGCGCTGGACGATCCGCAGGTTCAACTGCAGGATGTCCGGGCTCACCGTGTTCCCACGGACCGTCTTCTTCTTGCGCTTGCCGGGGCGGTCGGGGTGGTACCCGACGCCGCCGCTGAGGAGGAGCCGCTTCCGCCGCGGCCCGGGCAGGTCGGACCGCATCGGGAAGCCGTCCTTGTCGCTCCCTCCCGTGATTGCGAGCTTGTATCCCGGCAGGCCGAGGTAGAGCCCGTCGAGCTCGTCGCCGATCTTCTTGCCGATGAGCGCGTTCGCGTAATGGCCCGTGACGTCCCGCTTGTACGCCTTCCCGGACTTCGGGTCGGCGATGACCGCTTTGAACTCCGCCATGGTGTCTCCCGGATGAGTGTGCGTCCATGCACGCGTTTCGCATAAGACTTCCGACTAAGTCGCGAAGAAGGGAGCGCCCCGCTGAGACCCGGAATGCGTTCACGATTCACCGAACGCCAGCGGTTGTTCGAGTGGGCGCAGGACGTCGTGAGACCTTCTCCTCCAACTCTCGTCGAGAGTCAAACCGCTGGGGAGGTCGCGGAATGTGGTGCAGAAGGCAGTTACTCGTACGGAGAACTCCATTCCAACCGCAAGGCGAGCCCCTGAGTTGCCGCCGGGCCTGTAAGCCGACGGTTTTCGACCGACTACCAGCGGAAGGAGGGGCGACGCATCGTGTGCCAGCGTTGCTTGATGGCGCTCCACGAGAGCGGGCCTACAAGGATTGCGTACAGCGCTGCAGGCATGACGACGCCCGCTACGATCGCATACACTGCGACCAGGTACGGGACCATGTAGAAGCCGGTGGGAACTGGACGGACCAAGAGCGCGAACGTGAGAGCGATTCCGCCCACAGCAACGATCGTCCGTTGAAGCCGGGCCACGATTCTTCGCGGTATCATCGCATCGGCTCAGCCGGGACGGGAGGGACACGGCGGGACGGTCTGCTGGGAGCACGTCGGCGTCACGTGAAAGGCCCCGGGCGTCTCGGAACCGGAAACCGGCGCGGACACCTGGACGACAGTGGGACCCGCCATTGTCGCGACTGCAGCGACCGTAACTCCCACCGCGACGACCAGCAGGGCGAGACCGATCGCAATGGCCTTCTTTCTATTCATTGAAGGGGCCAAAGGCAAGGACATATTAATACTCCACGTGCACTTGTTACGAAAACGCTTCTTGCGAAAACAGACCAAGGATCTGGCCAGACTGCTGGTACAGCCCCGCAATCGCGCGCCCTTCCGAGGATGATACGCCGGCCATGTCTGCAAGCGCCTCCGTCAGCTGCTGCAAGCGATACACCGCGTCCTTCGTGTTGAGGTCGTCGTCCATCGCCTTGAGGAATTCGTCGCGGGTGTGCGTCACGAGGGCGTCGACCTTTCCGCCGGTCCCGGGACCGCGCGCGGTCGTCGCGGCGTCGATCGCCGCGCGCATCGCCTCGTACTCCCGCCGAGACCGGGTGAAGCACTCGCGGTCGTACTCGACGTCTTCCCGGTACTGCGCCTTCAGGAGGCAGAGCCGGATCACTTCGCCCGGAAAGTCGGCGAGGACTTCGCGGATCGTCACGAAATTCCCGAGGCTCTTCGACATCTTCTCCCTCTCTAGCGTGATGAAGCCGTTGTGCATCCACGTCCGAGCCCACTCGCCGCCCCACGCGCCCTCGCAGATCATCGCCTCGCTCTCGTGGTGCGGGAACTTCAGGTCGACGCCGCCGCCGTGGATGTCGAGCGGCGCGCCGAGGTACTTGTACGCCATCGCGTTGCACTCGACGTGCCATCCCGGCCGGCCGTCGCCCCACGGGCTCGGCCACGAGGGCTCGTCCCCCTTCGACTCCTTCCAGAGGGCGAAGTCGAGCGGGTCCTCCTTCCGGCTCTCCGACGGGGTCGACGCGACGACGATGTCTTCGAACTTCTGGTGCGACAGGATGCCGAACGAATGCTTCGCCTTCTTCGTCCGGAAGTACACCTCGCCGTCGACGGAGTACGCGAAACCGCGATCGACGAGCCGCCGGACGAGCGCCGTGATTTCGGGGATGTGCTCGCTCACTTTCGGCATATGGTCCGCCGGCCTCACGTTGAGCGCGCGCATGTCCTCCAAGAAGCAATCGATATAGTGCTGCGCGTACGCGAGGGGCTCCTGGCCGACCTCCTTCGCGCGGCGGATGATGACCTCCTCGATGTCCGTGAAGTTCTGGACGTACACGACGCGGTTCCCGAGGAACTCCAGGTAGCGGCGCGCGGTGTCGAAGTCGATATACGACCGCGCGTGGCCGAGGTGGCTGTGGTCGTACGTCGTCGGGCCGCAGACGTACATCTTGACGACGCCTGGGATTCGGGGCGAGAACCGCTCCTTCCTCCTCGATCGGGTGTTGTACAACTGGAGAACCATGGTCGCCGCGAACGCGCCCACGGGGACGGCGCTATTAAGGCCTTGGCCCGCGCCCGGCGGGACGCGCCGACTCCGTCGCAGCTGCAGTGCCGGGGACGAAACCTATATGTCGCGCGCCGATGTGCACGACCGCGCGGGCCGATAGATCAGCGGAAGATCGCCGCCTTCGCAAGGCGGAAGCCGTGGGTTCAAATCCCACTCGGTCCACTCGCTCCCTTACCAGCGCTCTGAATCGAGGTCGCGCGGCCCAGCCGGACCTTACCGGGCGACATTGCCGCGGGTCAGCCGAACTCGTGACGCGCGCGTGGGCCGACTCGAGACACAGGTGTGTACGCAAAGCAAATATTCCAGGATGTAACAACTCGCCCGATAACGCCGCGAGGCGATGGGGACTTGGTGAGGCATACGACCGCGACTGGCGTCCACAACGATTCGGGAGGCGCCTTCGATCGGGCGTCAAGCACACAACGCTCGGCCGGACCGAGTTTTGCAGGCGTATCGCGAGGACGGGCTCGGTCCTCCGCGTGCTCCGTCCCCCGGTAGGTGGTGGGGCCACAGCCGTTGGAAGGGCGATCAGGCACACGCGATCGTAGAGAAATATTCCGGGTAAGGACCATGACGGGGACGGCTGAGCCGGTGGGTCCGGCGGGAACGGATCGGGCCACCACGGAGGTGGCTCGGGTGATGACGAGGGAGTTCGCCGAGGACATCCTCGGCCCGCTCGTGCTCGGCCGACATGGGTCGGTCGGGGACGTCGCGATAGCCGTCATCCACCGCGCACGGGAAGGGCGCGTCACGGTTCGGTATTCGTTCGACTCGGATCACGTCGTATACGGGAAGCTCTACACGAGGGGCTCGGGATCCCACGCTTGCGGAATCCTCCGCGAGCTATGGGGGGACGGATTCGGGGAGGAATCGAGCTATCGCGTGCCCGAGCCGATCGCGTACCTGCCTCACCCGGAGTTCTTGCTCACGAAGGCCGTCCCTGGAACGCCCCTCGTTGAACGCATCGATAACAACGACGTCGACGGACTGACTCGCGGCTCGCGGGAGGCCGCCCGTTGGCTCGTCCGGCTCCACCGCCATCCAATCCGCGTCGGCAAACGAGAGCCCCTCTGGGAATCCGCCCGCATGACCGGAATCCTAAAGAGGCTCACCCGGTCCGCCACCGCCGCGCCGGACGCGAAGGAGCCACTGTGGCGGCTCGTCGAGTCGCTCCTGGAGGAGGCCAAGACGGGGTTGCGGGAACGGGAGCCCGTCCAAATCCACGCGCGGTTCCATCCGGAACACGCCTTCAACGCGGGCTCGGTCACCTCGCTCATCGATTTCGATGAGAGCGTCCCCTCGGATCCGGCGAGGGACCTGGCGGAGTTCCTGACCATGATGCGGATGAGGAAATTTCGGAACGCGGGTTCGGTCTCGTCCCTCGACGCTCCGACCCGCGCATTCCTCGACGAGTACCTCTCCCTCCTCCCGCAAAACGGGGCGAACCTCAGGATCCACTGGGGCGGGCGGCTGCTCGTGAGCGTCCTCCACCTCGTGTCGGAATGCAAGGACGACCCGGAAGCTCTCGCACGGGCTATCGAGTTCGGTTCCGAGGAGCTCGACCGCGTGATGTCGGGTGAATTCCTTCCCGGCGGGTACGATCCGGTCTAGACCGACTCGTCAGGATGGGTGCGGGCCCACGACCGGTGGTGCGGTCGATCAAGACGCGTACCTGCGCCGGACGATCGTCGACGCGGTGGGTTCTGGGCCTCGACCAGTCCGACGCCCACTCGGTCCACTCTTCGCTTCGCTCCCTAGCACGCGGCCCGGTGACAGCGTGCACCCTGTTCGGATTCGGGCCGATGCGGGGAGCTTCGGGGTGTAGCCCACCACCGAGGTCGCCCATCCGAATATTTGCGTTCGCAAACAATTTACCTTAGCATCGACATGGACCGAGCCGAGGAACTGCATGAGACCGAAGAAATCATCACGCGCCGCCCACGTTGAGGAATGGGGCAAACTCTCCGTCGCCGAACGTGCGGCATGGATCAATCTCCTGCGGGTCCATCGCTCCGTCACCGATCGGCTGAACTCGGTGCTAGCAAGAAATCATGGTCTCACACTCGCGGAGTGGGATGCCCTCGTCCACCTCGCCGGCGCCAAAGAGGGAATCCGGATGGGGGACCTCGCGGAACGAATCCTGCTTTCCCCGAGCGGGATGACGCGGATGATTGACCGCCTCGAGGCCAAAGGGCTCGTCGAGCGTCGAACGGGCAAGACAGATGCACGAGAGGCCTTGGTCGGGGTTACCGGCGGCGGGCTCAATCTGCTGGCCGAAGCAGCTCCGACGCACAATCGGGCCCTGGAGACCCACTTCCTTCGGGTGTTGACTCCTGCGGAAGTCCGTCGCCTCGCAGCGCTTCTAACGAAGGTCGCAGACAGCATCGAGTCGGCCGGAGGCAAGGAACCGAGGTGATGGTTGCTTGCGCAAACAACTTAATATATAGGCGACGCCATGCCCTTGCCATGTTCCCGAACAGGGTACACGAAGCGGAAAGGGAGTTGCGACGAGCAGTTGCGAGCGCTCTGCGGACGGCGGCGAAGGACCCGGAACTGGCGGCTTACATCCGGACCGAACTCCGCGGCGACGCCTCGCGGATCGCGGTTCTCGGCTCCCGGGCGGCTCCGCGCGCCCGCGTGAGGTACTGGCTCAACGGCTTCCGAGGGTTTGCGGTCCTCGACCTCCGGGCTGAGCGCACGACTTAGGAGACATGGTACCATGGCCGAAACCAAGACGATCCTCGTTGCCGGAGCGACGGGACAACAGGGAGGCGCCGTGGCTAGGAGCCTGGTGGGTCGGGGACATGAAGTCCGGGGCCTGACTCGGAAGGCGGACAAAATCAAGGACCTCAGTGCGATCGGAGTGGAAGGAATCCGGGGCGACCTCGCCGACGGTGGGAGTATTCAAGCGGCTCTCCGCGGCGCGGACGGCTTTTTCATCGTGACCACGCCGTTTGGCGAGGACTTTTCCGTGGACACGTCGAGGGAGGCTCGCCTGGGGGCCGCGGCGGTGGATGCGGCGAAGGCTGCCGCGGTCCCCCATGTGGTCCTGTCCTCCGTGGCGTCCGCGGACGAGGACACCGGCATCCCCCACTTTGAGTCGAAAGCTCGAGAGGAGCAATACCTGAAGGGCTCAGGCCTTCGGTACACGATCGCACGGCCCGTCTCCTTCATGTCGAACTTCACGAGCCCCTGGATGCCCTGGATGGCCTCCGCCATGCGAACGGGAATCGTGGCGTTGCCGATGCCCCCGGAAATGCGCCAGCAGATAGTGGCCGTCAGGGACATCGGGGAGATCGTGGCCCGGGCCTTCGAGAGGCCGGATGCGGCGGCCGGGAAGACCGTGGAGCTGGCGGGGGATACGTTGACGAATGCCGACCTCGCCAGCCGGCTCTCCAGGAAGCTCGGGCGTCCGGTCGAGTACGTCGAACTGACCGACGAGGAAGCGATGCAGGGAACGGGCGGGGACCTCATCCCGCTCTACGCGTGGTTTAGGACGAAGGGCTTCCACGTCGACATCGACGCCCTCGAGAAGGCGTGGGGTTACCGGATGACTCGCTTCGACGAGTACTTAGCCACCTTCGACCTGGTGCCTGGGGCTGGTGGCATCCCTTCGCCCGTCGCGGGAGGCGCTTGAACGTGGCAGCGGGCATGGCCCACCAGGTAGTCCAGGCCGTGTACGACGGCCTTTCGCCGCTGAGGATCAGGAACCTTCGGATCTACCTCACGGGGCAGGTCGTCTCTCTCATCGGCGTATTCATGCAGCAGACGGCGCAGGGCTGGGTCGTGTGGGAACTCACCCGGTCTGGAGCGGCCCTGGGGATCGCGGCGATGCTGGGCCTCTTCCCCCTGCTCGTCCTCGGCCCATGGACCGGGGTGTGGGCGGACCGACTCGACCGTCGCCGGCTCCTCCTGGCCACTCAGGGCACCGCGATGCTCCTTGCCTTCGCCTTCGCACTCCTCGTGCAGGCCGAATTGATTGCCCTGTGGCACGTCTACGCCCTCGCCCTGCTCCTCGGGATCGTGACGGCGTTTGACTTCCCCGCGCAGCAAGCCTTCGTCGGGGACCTCTCGGGCATGGAGCTGGTCCGGAGGGCGGTCGTGACGAATGCGATGATTGTCCAGGTCAGCCGGACACTCGGCCCCGCCCTTGCGGGCTTAGTCATCGCGGAGATGGGGGTCGCGTCTGCATTCTGGATCAACGGGGTGACGTTCCTAGCGGTAATCGGCAGCCTTCTGGCGGTCGCCGGGAACCAGGTGCGGCGCCCGTCGACCGGAAGCTCGTTGGGCGAATTCTGGGAAGGCGTTCGGTTCATCCGGTCCGAGCCCCGTGCTCAAGACCTGCTCCTCCTGACCGGTTGCGTCGCCTTCTTCGCCATGTCCACCATCTTCGTGTTCCCCGTGGTAGCGACGGACGTGCTCCGAAGCGGCCCCGAGGTCCTCGGCTACCTCGTGGGCGCGTCGGGTGCGGGCGCCCTCTTCGGGTCCCTCGTCGCTACGCCTCTCGCACAGGCCGCGCGACGAACCGGGCTCGTCCTTGGCACCTCAGCCGCATGGACAGGGGCGTGGCTCACCGGGTTCTCCCTGTGGGCTTGGTTCCCGTTCTCGCTGCTCGCGATCTTCTGCATGAGCGTCCTCGTTCCTGTAGTCCTGACCTCCTCGGCCGGGCTCCTCCAAGTCCTGTCGCCACCTGAGATGCGCGCCCGCATCCTGAGCGTGCTCCTGATGGTGAGCTTCGGGGCGACGCCGATTGCGTCCGTCCTGACCGGGATCGCGGTGGATGCATTCGGAGTGATGGCGGCCCTTCGGATCAACGGCGTCGCCTTGGTTTTTGCTGCTCTTCTCCTGCTGGGGGGCCGTCGCAGCTTCCGCGGATGGTCCATCGAGCGCCGGTCCGTGCCGCAAAGCGCCCCAAGGCGGCGATGGGAGGTATCGTGATGTCGATACCGATGGTTGGTAACCGGCGCGGGCTGGCGATCGCCGGCACTCTCGCCGGGGTCGCGCTAATCGGCGAGTTCGTCTTCTTCGGACTGAGTGGCTTTCCTGGAAGCGGCTTCAATGACCCGGCGGTCGCGCTGCCGTATCTCGAGAAGGGCGGCGCATTGCTCCGGGTCGCGGTGCTCTTCGGCGCGAGCGGGGTCGGTCTCTGGACCGTCTTCGCGATCGGCTTGGCGGCGCGACTCCAACAGCGCACGCCGGGGCGCGCGCTTGCGTCGCTGTATCTCACGCTGCTCGGCAACGCAGGCGACGGTCTCGTCGCGCTGACCTTCTTTGTCGGCAGCACGATCTTCAGTCAGCTCGCCTCTGCCGATCCAGCTGCGGCCGTGAGCGCATGGCCCGCGTTCGCCGCGGTGACGGCGGGCTTTCAAGTCTTCGGCAACTTCTTCCTGGGGCTCTCGCTGCTCGCCGCCGGATCGGCCATGTGGTCCAGCAAGGCGCTCTCGCGCGCGCTCGGCGCCCTCGGGATCGTGACTGGGATCGTCACGCTCACGGGCGTACTGGCTGTTGCTACCGCCTATCTCGTCGCAATCTTGCTCGCGGTCGTCTTCCGGCTCTGGGCGGGGGTTGCCCTGCTGCGCAGCGAGGTGCCTCAAGAAGCCTCGGTCCAACGGTGATGACAGCCAGACTCGACCGCGTCCGTCGGCGCCTTGATGCAGTCCGAGTCAGTTCCGGCGGAGAAGGGCACATCGTCATCCTCTTTTTCATGCACGCCTCCCAAAGATCGAAAGAATAGGACAATCCTTCCAGACGTACGCGGGCTAGCATGCTCTTCCATCAGCCGTCGTCTTGACAGTACACCTCTGCCCGGAATTCCTCGGAGAAACGCGGCGGTTGGGAGCGGGCTGGATCGGAAGAGATTCTGTACCCGTGGCTGCCGTTGCGCATGAACACCGCGAATCGTCCGGTCTCCAGGCGAAGATAAGGGAGGTTTCCGTACCCGAAACCACCGCCCGAGTGGCCCCAAACAAGTCCGCAGGCCAGCGACTGTGCCATGATCCCCAACCCGTACGCTTCAGGAGCGGGCGGATCATCCGGGACGACATACATCATCTGGTGTAGCTGCCTCTCGGGAAGCAGCGTTCGCTCGACGAGCAAAGCCCGAAAGAACCGGGCAAGATCGGGAGCCGTGGAGAGCATCGCACCGTCCCCTCGCCCGAAGAAGACGTTGCTGCATTCGCGCCAGCCGTCGGGCCCTCGCTCGTATCCCCGGATATACGGTTCGGGCAGACTCAGATCCTCTTCGGGCGGATAGAAGGTGTGTCTGAGTTGAAGGGGCCGTAAAATCCGGCGATCGAATTCCTCGGCGAGCGGATGGCCAGTGATTCGCTCGACGACGAGTTCCAAGATGCAGAAGTTCGTGTTGCAGTATGAGTACTTGCTCCCGGGAGGGAAGATGGCAGGGTGCTTGGTGCCAAGGTGGATCGCGTGGCGGAGGCTCACCGGTGTTCGATGCGCCTCCAAGTTTCCGAGCAAGCTTGGGTCGTCCTCAAAGTCGAATAGCCCACTGCGCATTCGCATCAGGTGTTCGATGGTCAAGGAGTCAGCCTTGGGGATCGGAAGGTCGGGCAAACAGTCCGCAAGAGCGTCGCTTAGCGCGACTCTCCCCTCGTCGACCAACTGCAGCGCCACCACGGCGGTAAAGACCTTTGTCGTGCTGCCGATCCGATAGAGGCTGTCAGGGGTCATCCGGCGCTGCGACATGAGGTCCGCATATCCAGCGGTGTAGAACTGCGCGCGACCATCGGCATCCTCGACGTAGACGAAGGCGCCGGGCAGGCCGGCGCCAACCAGTTGGTTGAGCTCAATCTGGATTGGATGCATGGGTGCTGGTTCGACCCAATCAATGATCGCGGGGCAAAGTACTTTCCCGCGGATAGGTGGACGGAGCGAGGTGCACCTCGACGCAACGACGGTAAGCAGAACCTGGGCGTGCCGAGGGGCGCCTCCGTGAGGAAGGGCAGCACGACGGCCGGGTTCCGGGCGGCCTGTGCTGCTCACGTCTCAAGTCGTGACACGCTCCGGGAGCCGGAGGCGGAATCGGCCGCCGATTCGGACATGCCGGACGCGATGCCTGGATTCCCTGGCGGGCGCGGGGTCGGGCCACGGCGTGACCGTAGCCGACGCCGGCAGGAGGACGTCGGGGAGCTAGCGGGCCACATTCGATCGGGGATAACCTCACGAACGAGGAGGCCCGAGCGGATCGTTCGAAAGGTCCAGCCGGAGACCCACCTGAGTTTGGTCGGAGGATCGCCACAAGCTCTCGGCGAGCAAGACCTCCTCCCACGCCGCTCCCGTGTTGATGACGATGCGCGTCGACTCTTCGTCGTGCAGTGCGTCTTGATCGGCGTCGACCGCGAGAGGGCGTAGCTTGCCCCTGCGCGTAGGGTCGTGGAACAAGGTCGCGGGTCCGCTCGCCTGCGCGACGCTGTCCGTCCAGACGCAAGGAGCCTCATAGAGGAGACGAAGGTCAATCTCGGGCCGTCGGTACGCGCTGATGCTCACGAGAAGGCGCGGACCCGGCATCATCTCTGAACTCACAAGGGGCTCGTTCGACGAGGTCACCAGCGCAATCGCGGCCGTCTCTCGGAGCACCTGAGCCGCCCCGTCTCCCAAATGGACCCGGAGATTGAGCGCTCGTTCCGCCCAGAGCCGGAACTCCTCGCGCCGAACGGGATTGGGACTCCACGCCCAAACGGAGTCCAACGAGAACGTGGCGGCAGCGCACGCGAGGGCTTGTCGGGCCTGCGTGCCCGTGCCGATCAGCCCCAACGAGCGCAGATTCGGTTGGGCGATCCGAAGGGCGGCCGCAATCGCCGCCCCGGTCCTCAGGTTTCCCACTAGGCTGCCGAGGAACAGGGCTTTCAACTCCATCGTGAGGTATCGATACAGGGCCACGACCTGGTCCCCTCGGTCGACGCCTTTCGAATCGTAGAGGTACGAGCGAAAGCCAAGGAGATCGAACGCGGGGATTGCGGCTCCCATCCAAGCAAGGGTCACGCCACGCGCGTCCGTCCGCGTCCGCGGAAACGGAACCACCTCGCCTCGCGCGTCCGCGCGGTACCCTTCCTCCATGACCTCGACCGCCTTGCGGCGATCGACGATGGGACCGAGATCCGCATCGCGATAGAGTCTCGCCATGCGCCCTCCCTTCAGACGAGCCGCCCCCCACATTTCCCGCAGAACACGTCTTCGGGCTCCACCGCCGCGTCGCAGGCCGGGCACGTGTACTCGATCGGCGCCCCGCACTTGCCGCAGAACCGGTCCGCGGGACGCAGCGGCTCGCCGCACGCGGGACACGAGCTCTCCGCCGATGCCGCTACGGCCTTCGCCGCGCAGTCCGCGCACACGATGACGGTCGCGCCGCCCCGTCGGAACGGCTTCCACCGCGCGGTCCGCTGCCCGCAGTCCGCGCACCGTCGTTCGCGCGAGGCGCCCGCCTCGACGATCAGGACCTCAGGACGGTCCGTCGGCGGGATCGGCGGGGGCGTGGGAGGCGGCTCTTCCGGAGGGACGGCCACGGCGAGCGGCAAACGACGCTCCGCCGTCAAAAACTTGCCTTATGCGCGTTCCTTCGAGATGATGACGCTCTTCACCCGCGGGGCGACTTCCGGCGCGTCCTGTTCGAGGTACGTCAGGTAGCCCGAACCGACGTTGAAGTGGACGACGGAGACCTTCTTCTCCAGGTCGACGATCGACTTACCGAATCTCCGCTTCACGGGAATCCCCTTCTGTGCGAACGACTCCCGGTGCACAGCTTAAAGGGTATTTCGCAATAGCTGTTACTGATAAGCGTAATTCGAAACGAGGGCCCGGACGGGAGGGACGGCTCGCGTCGGCGGCCTTTGCGGCAAACCTATAAGGGGGACGGGGACCAAATATACCTGAGGACGTGGTGGAGCGATGATCACCGTCCAGAAGCTCGCCCGAGCGATCGAGAAGCGCCTGGGCGGGACGAGCGCCGAGGCGATGGCGGAGGCCCGAGTCGTCATGAGTTACTTCGGGTTCCGCAACGTGATCATCGACAACGCGATCGAACCGCCGGACCGCAAGGTGTTCTACACGCTCCACGAGGCCGGCCTGCTCCAGAGCTTCTGGGAGACGGTGCCCCTGCTGGACGGGCGAAACTGGCGGATCTTCTACTGGTCCCTGAACGAGGCGGACCTCGACCGCATCCTCGCAGAAGAGGCCCCTCCGGAGGAGCCGTTGTACAAGGGGCTCCCGGACGAGGCGTGGGGCCACCCCGCGCCGACGTGAGTCAGTCCGGCCACGCCGCCGCGCCGATGAGCGGCACGAACGCGCACGGCGTGCTCTCCCGCACCCGCAGCGTCCCGTCCGGGCCGAGCGTCGCGACGACGAGCACCTGGCCGTGCCGCGTCGATCCGACCGGGGCGACGATCCGGCCGCCCGGGGCGAGCTGCGCCGGCCATGCGTCGGGGATCCGGGGTGCGCCCGCCGTCGCCATGATGCACGCGTACGGAACCCGTTCCGGATACCCGAGGCTGCCGTCCCCGACGACCACCGCGACGTCCGCGAGGCCGACGCGCGCGAGGTTCGAACGCCCCGATTCGGCGACGGCGGGGAGGCGTTCGATTGTGACGACGTCCGCGGCGCCGACGATCCGGGCGAGGAGGGCGGCGTGGTAGCCGGAACCCGTCCCGATCTCCAGCACCCGCTCCCCGGGCCGGAGGCGCGCCTCCTCGAGCATGATCGCGATCATCGACGGCGCGGAGATCGTCTGGCCGAGCCCGATCGGCAGCGGCACGTCGGCGTACGCGTCGTCGCGGTCTTCCGGCCGGACGAACGCCTCTCTCGGGACCGACAGGAATGCGTCCCGCACGAGCGGGTCGCGGATGTAGCCGGACGCGACGAAGCGGTCGACCATTCGCCGCCGTTCCACCGCGAAGTCGGGCGCCCGTCCCATCGGCCTCGCCAGGGCCGGCGCGGGCCATAAAACGTTCGGCTAGGCCGGCACGAGGAGCGCGATCAGGAGGGTCGCCATGACGAGCGTTACGGCCGTCACGGGCAGCCCCGCCCGGACGAACTCCTTCATCGAGACCTCGACCCCGTCCCGCCCGGCGCTCTGCACGACGATCACGTTGCACGCCGCGCCGACGATCGTCGCGTTCCCGGCGAGCGTCGAACTGGCGGCGAGGGCGAGCCAGAGCTGGGTCGAGCCGGTCGGCACGACCTCCGCGAGCAGGAGGACCGCCGGCACGTTGCTGATCAGGTTCGAAAGGAGCGCCGTGAGGGCGGTCAGCCAGACGAGTCCGCCGGACTGCCCTCCGAACCCGGACGAGAACGCGTCCTGAATCGTCGCGGAGAGGCCGGAGGCCCTCACGCCCGCGAGGACGATGAAGAGGCCGAGGAAAAAGAGCAGGATGCCCCAGTCGACCTTCGCGATGAGCCTGCGCGCGGTCGTCGTCGAGACGACCGGCAGGAAGAACAAGACGAACGAGCCGCCCGCGAGGGCTACGAGCGGAAGCCAGTCCGGGGTGGCGGCCGCGAAGAATCCGACCGACACGGCGATCGTGATGCCGAGCGTCAGGGCGAGGCCCATCCGCTGCAGGCGCACGGGAGGCGAGGGGGCGGCGGGCATCAGGGGAGCCGACAGCTCCCGCCGGAACGCGAGCCAGACGAGGGCGATCGCGGCCGCGAGGCAGGCGAGCGTCGCCGGGAGCAGATACGCCGTGAAGGTGAGGAACGGGATGCCGGACCGGATCGCGATGTACGCGTTCTGCGGGTTCCCGACTTCCGTCGCGACGCTCCCGATGTTCGCGGCGATCGCGACCGCCACGAGGTACGGGACCGGGTTCGCGCGGAGCGCCCTCGTGCTCCGCACGACGACGGGGGCGACGAGCAGCGCCACCGCGTCGTTCAGGACGAGCGCCGACAGGAGGGCCGTCGCGATCATGAGCCACGCGAGGAGCGACGCCTGGCTCTTCGCACGCGCGGCGATGCGCGATGAGACCAGGTCGAAGAAGCCGCACACGTCGAGGCCGGACGCGAGGATCATCATCCCGACGAGCAGCAGGATCACGTCGACGTTGATCGCTCCGATCGCCTCGTCCGGCGTGAGCACGCTGAAGAGGAGCATGAGCGCGCCGCCGAGCATCGCGACGGCGGGCCGTTGCAGCGGGAACCGGCCGACGTTGCGGAGGGAAATCAGCACGTACGTCACGAGGAAGATCGCCGTCGCCGCGACGAGCGCATACGACGTCGCCATGGCCCGCGCGGATGGGCCGCGGCGGTATGGAACTTTCCTCGATGAATGCGGTTCGACCGATTACCCACTACGCTTAAATAGCGTCACTCAATTCGCCGCATCCTCCGGCCCCGAACGGGTTGCGTCCCGGGAGTCGGACCGTGTGTGTGAGAGAGGAGAGAACCGGATGCGCATCCGAAGCCGTCGAGGATTCGGCGCGCTCGTCCTCCTCATCGTAGTTGCCCTCGGCGTCGTGGCCATCATGCCGATGATCACCGCGGCCGCGGACCACCAGATCACGGGAATCGTGTCCGACTGCGGCACGGGCGACTTCATCGACAGCGCGCTCGTCGTCTTGAAGGACGCGAACGGCGAGCAGCCCCCGCGGAACGACGCGACGGACCTCGGAGGCGTCTTCAGCTTCACGCCCCCCTCGGGCTCGTACAACCTCGAGGTCACGAAGACCGGGTACTTCTCGGGCGGGACATCGAGCCCGTTGCGCTTTGACGGCACGACGACGGTGAACCAAGACGTCTGCCTCACCGCCTTCCCGACGCCCGCGAAGGTGCTCCAGGTCACGGTCCGAGACGCCGGGACGAACGCCCTCCTGAAAGGCGCCCTCGTCCAAGCGTTCTACGTGCCGGTCGGCAAGGTCGCGGTCTCCGGGACGACGGACGCCTCGGGGAATACGAGCCTCACCCTGTGGGCCGCGTCCTTCGAGTTGAGGACGACCCTCACGAATTACTCCGTGAATATCGCCACGGTCGACGTGGCGTCCGTGTCGAGCACGACGGTCCTCCTGAGCGCGGGCGGCATCGTCCAAGGCCACGCGCGCGACCAGACCCCCTCGGGCGTCTTTCTCTCCGCCGGACTCGTGGGATTCCTCTACAATCCGAGCGAGCCGCTGACCTCCGGGAAGAAGGTGATCCGGGCCGATGTATTCGGGACGCTGTACCGCTTCCACGCCCCGGCGGGAACGTACACGCTGGTCATCGATGCGAACGGCTACCGGGCGGACGTCTCGACCGTGGTCGTCGTGGTCGGCTCGACCGTCAATCGGGATGTCGTCTTGCAGCCGGCCGCGAACGAGGTCTTCGCGACCACGGTCGCGTACAAGCCGGGCGACTGGAACAACCTCACGATCTATCGGAATCTGACGCTGAACGCGGACAGTTCGCTGCCCACGTTGAGTCCGGCGGGGTTCCGCGACTTGCGGATCCAGGTGGACTTCAGCCTCGGGAACGGCAACGGGGCCATCGACGATCCGACCGAGACGACGAATTTTCATGACTGGCTCGTCGCGAACGGGCCGTTCTACGTGGCGACGGACGGCAACTTCACGACGAATGGAAAGGCGTACCTGTCCTCCGCGGCTTCGTACGTCGTCACCGTCGCCGGCCTGACGACCCCTGGCGGCAAGGTGTGGATCAACACGACGGCGACGTATGCCTTGAAGGTCGCGCCGCCGTTCATCGCCCCCGGCGCGCCAACTTACAACGTGACGTTGACGATGATCCCGGACAAAAACGTCTCCGTGTACCAGGACTATGTGTACACGATCGCGTTCCCCCGAGGCTACGAGCTGAACACGTCGAGCGTGGTGCCGGCCGGCGCACCTGTAACGATCAAGACCTACGCGCCTGCGACGATCGATCCCGGGGTTCCATCGAACGCGACGATCCGGCCGCAAATCCGCATGGTCATCTCCCAATCGCTTTCGGGGACGGCGCGCGCGAAGGTGACCGGACCCGTCGGAAAATTCTACGTCCTAAACGCGACGTTCACGAACTACCAAGCTCTCGTAGCGAAAGACACGGCGCTGACGTTCAGCGCGGCCGACAGCTTCGATCCAAACGGCCACGTCCCGGACGCGAACTTCACCTGGAAATTCACCCCGCTTGCGGCGGACATCCGGTACGGGATCGAGCCGCAGTTCAAGTACACGCTGAACGGGAAGTTCACGGTAAACCTGACCTTGAGGGAGACGGGCGGGAACCGGACGTTCCGCGACATCACTCTCTTCGTCGACGACCAGCTGCCGATCGCACGCATCAAGACGAACCGGACCAACAACCCGGCGAACAACATGACGCTGAAGGTGGACGAGGGCATCCCCATCAAGTTCGACGGAGGGCTTTCGACCGACCTCGCGTACCCAGCGCAGGACGGCAATCCGGAAAAGAACGGCACGATCCTCGACAGCGGATATTCGTGGGACTTCGACGGGAACGGCATCGCGGACGCGACCGGGCGGACCGTCACGCATACGTTCCAGAAGCCCGGTAACTTCACCGTGAACCTGACCGTCACGGACAGCGTCGGCTGGAAATCCGCCAACGCCTCGATGACCGCGCTCGTGAACGACACGAAGGCGCCCGTGCCCGCGTTCGACACCCTGGACCCCTCGAACGACTGGGCGAAGGTCACGAGCCCGATGGAGCGCAAGACGTACTCCCTCAACGCCTCGAGGACGACGGACGACTTCACCAAGCTCAATTACAGCGGTGGCGCCGGCCTGAACTTCACGTGGAGGATCCCGGGGCCCATCAGCGTTGGCGGAACCCTGCTGTCGGGCAACAACCACACCTTCTACGGCGTCAACATCACGTTCGCGTGGCAGGAGTGGAACATCAGCTATACGGTCCGCCTGTCGGTGAATGACACCGGCTTCCCCTCGAACAAGAAGAACACCGGCTACCTCAACCAGTCCCTCCAGGTCCAGATTGATCCGTTGCTTCATGCCAATCTCAAGGTCGTCGCGAATACGATGAAAGTGAGCCCGGCCGACCCGGAGGAGTCCGCGCCCGTCACGGTCACGGCGAACTTCACGAACGTGGGCCGCGGCGCGGCCGAGGGGGTAACGACGCAGCTCATCTCCAACAGCGCCGGGCAGACGACCGTGGTCGCGACCCAGGCGGATTGGCTCGACAAGAACGGGGCCTCGAAGGCGAATCGTTCGATTGCCCCGGGCGAGACCGTGACGTTCGTCTTCCACGCAAGCCTGTCCGGCCAAGGGAACAAGACGCTCGAAGTCTACGTATACGATTCATCGGAGCCGTACACGTGGATCGATAGCGGGAACCGCATCTCCCAGGCGGTCAACGTGCGTCAGCCGTTCTGGCAGCCTTATGCCATCTACGGAGGCGTGATCGCGATCATCGCCCTCTTCGTCTTCGCGATGTACGCGCGCCGGAAGGTCAAGGCGGGCGAGTGGCGCCCGCTTCGCGGACGACGCGAGAAGGGCGGCGAGGAGAAGGAGAAGCCCCGCCGGGAAATCAAGGAAGAGAAGAAACGTCTCTAGCCCGACGTTCCCTCTCGTACGTTCCGCCCGCTACATCTCCTTCGGCGCGGCAAGGCCCAAGCAGTCGAGCGCGTTGCGAAGGACGATCCGGGACGCGTCGACGAGCGCGATCCGTGCGTCCCGCAGGCTGGCAGGGTCGGCGGTCAGCACCGGACAGTCTCGGTAGAATTGGTTGAACTGAGCCGCGAAGGCTGCGACGAACGAGGCGACCGGGTGGACGCGGCGACCGTCCGCGGCCTCCCGGACCGCCGAAGGGAACTTCGCGATCCAGCGGAGGAGCCGCTGCTCCTGGGGATGGCGGAGGCGGTCGAACTCGGCGGCGCCGCGTCGTTCGGCTTTCGCAAGGATGCTGCACGCCCGGGCGTGCGCGTACTGAAGGAACGGCGCCGAATTTCCCTCGAAGTTGAGGGCCTCCTCCCAGCGGAACTGGATCGCCTTCTCCGCCTGGACGCGGACGATGTTGTACCGGACGGCGCCGATGCCGATCGTCTCGGCGATCGCGCGCTTGCGGTCCTCCGAGAGGTCGTCCCGCCGCTTCGCGACCTCGGCGTACGCGCGGTCGAGCGCCTCCTCGAGGAGGTCGTCCAGGTGGACGACGCGGCCTTTGCGCGTGGACATCCGGCCTTCGGGCAGGTTCACGAACGCATAGAAGATCGTCTCCGGGGCCCAGTCGACGCCCATGAGCTTGAACGCCGCCTTGAGCCGCTGGAACGTGAGCTTGTGATCCTCGCCGACGATGTCGATCGCGACCTCGCATCGCTCCTTCTTGTTCAGGTGGTAGGCGATGTCCCGCGTCGTGTAGAGGGACGTCCCGTCCCGGCGCACGAAGATGTACTTCGCCGCGTCGCCCTCGAGCCCGAAGGCGCCGAGATCGATGTACCGCGCTCCGTCCTCCTCGCGGCTCAGGGGCGTCAGGCGCGCAACCACCCGCCGGACGCTCCCGTCGAGGATCGAGTCGCTCTCCCAGAAGAACGAGTCGAACGTGACGTTCGCGCGGCGCAACGTCGCGAGGATCCCTCGGAGGACCTCCTCGCCGACCTTGCGGATGTCCCTGGTCAGCTGGACATCACCGCCCTCGAATCGCTGCGTGAGCCGCTCGATCTCCCGCTTGAGGGCCTCGTCGGTCTCGAGCATCGCGCTCGCCCTCTGGTACAGCGCGACGTACCGGTATTCGATCCGAGCCTCGGCTGCGACGGAGTCCATCGGCAGATGGCGGACGGCCCAGTAAAGGAGGACCATCTGGCGGCCGATGTCGTTCACGAGATACTCACTCTGGACCGGGTAGCCGGCGAAGCGCATGATCCGGACGAGGGCGTCACCGAGGAACGGGTTCCGCGCGCGCCCGACGTGAATCGGCCCGGTGGGGTTCGCGCTCGTGTGCTCCAGGAGGACCCGCTCCTTCCGGGGCGGGGACGCGCCGTACCGCTCGCCGTGGGACCCGACCGACGCGAGGACCAGGTCCGCGAACGCGGACGGCTCGATGGGGAAGTTGACGTACGGACCTTCCGCCTTCAACGGGGAGAAGGGCGGGGCGACCCGGACTCGGGTGGCGCGGGATGCGACGTCCGCGGGCGTCGATTTGAGCTCCTTCGCCCACCCGTGCACGGCGAGCGCGAAGAGGCCGCGGTCTTCCGGCGCCTCCTCGAGGAGGCCGGGCGTCGTCACCCTCAGCTCGGATTCGACGGACCGCCGGATCGTCTCCGCCTGATCCCGAAGGTCGGCCCAGGGGTCGTGACCCATCACGTCACCCGATAGCGAAGGATCGCCGCGATCCCGGCGAACGCCCGCAGGAGGAGCGCTCCCTCCTCGGAGTCCTTCGAGACGAGCTCGACGTTCGAGCCCATCTGCTCCGCCATCCCGCTCAGGTCCTCGATCACGTCGTGGTTCTCGATGACCGTCAGGGACCCGCCGTCCTTTGGGCACGGAGGCAGCTCCCCGTCCTCCGCGACCGTCTTCTCGCCCTCCCAGTCGCCGTTCGCGCAGCGCAGCTTGAGCCGGGATTTCCGCAGGCCTTCGGAGATGAGGAGCGTCTCGACCGCCCCGAGTTGGAGCGCATGGCGGACCTGGTCCTCGCCGTACGCCGCGAGGCCACCGTCCTCCTTGCGAATCTCCTCCATCAACCGCTGCAAGAGCGCCTTTTCCCGCATCAAGTCCAAGCCGCTCAGGATCTCCCGCGACTTCTCGACGAGCTCGCGGAGGCCGTACTCGTCCGTGTAGCCGGTGTCGAGAAAGGTCGGCAGGACCCGTTTCTTGAGTTCGTGGTGGAGATAATCCCCCGTCGCGAACTCCTCCTTCGAGTAGCCGGGGCCTCCGATGAGGATGCCCGTGATGTCCGGCTGGCTCAGGAAGGCGTCCGTCATCAGGTCTCCAATCTTCTTGTACCACTCGTGGACGGCGATGTCATGGCCGCGTTCGAAACGCCGGGCGCTCTGCCCGCCCATCCGATGTTTGGAGGGCACCTGGGATTGGAGGTTCTTGATCACCTCGATCCGCTTGCCGCGTAACATGCCCAGAGTCGCTTCGCTCCAGTCGATCACAACGAGGCCGTAGAGGTCCTTCTCCGCCAGCATCTCGTGGAGCGGCGCCGTGTGGAACTTCGAGTCGCAGCGGTACAGGAACGACACGACCGGTTCGGGCGGCTCCAGCACGAAGGCGACCATCTCCGTCTGGTCCGCCCCGATCTGCCTATGTCCTGTGAACACAACGAGCCCGTTCGGCGGCGGCATCTTGTACGACTTGAGGCGCTGCATCGCCGACTCGATCGCCTGCGTCACGTGCTTGCGGGTGCTCGCGCTCTTGATGTTCGACGACTGCGAGAGTTCGCCCCGCAGGTAGTTCGTCACGTCGAAGATCGGACGCTCGGGCGGGATGAAGACGCTCACGAGTTCCGTGCCCCGGCCGACCGCCTCTTCGATCTGCTCGAGCGCGCGTCGGAACTTGTATTTGTCCATCCCGGACAGTTCGGTCATGCGTGCTGCCTAACAGGAGACTGGTCCTACTTGTAGCTGGCGACCATGAGACTTGGGTCCCGCGAACCGGTCGCTCCGGATGGCTCACTCCTCCAGCTGCCAGTGGGCTCTCACCGCGGACTCGAACCTCGAGGCCGGCGTGATCTTCTTCAGAAAGAGATAGCGCCTTTCTCGGCCGACCACGTACTTCAGCCGTGGCGAAGGACTCTCGATGATCCGCAAGACGGCCTCGGCGACGATCTTCGGATCCGCTCCCTCTTCGAGATGCCGCTCCAAACGAGAGAGGGTCCGGCGTCTCATCCCATCGTACGCCTCGATGGTCTCAGCAGCCATCTTCCTTGCATTGCCGAGGTTCGTGCGGAAGAACCCCGGCTGCACGACGGAAACCTTGATGTTGAAGCCCTTCACCTCGTGACGGAGCGCCTCCGAGTAGGCGAACAAGGCGGCCTTCGTGGCGGCATAGAAACCTTCGAACGGCACGGGGACCGTCCCGGCGATGGATCCCATGTTGATGACCTGTCCACTCCTCCGCTGCCGCATGGAGGGCAGGACGGCCTTCGTCGTTCGGACCACGCCGAAGAAGTTCGTCTCGAACTGAGCCTTCGCTTCCGCGAGGGAGACCTCCTCGAGACCGCCCGTCAGGGCGTACCCCGCGTTGTTTACGAGGACGTCCACCTTCCCGGCCTTCCCCATCACGGCGGAGATGCATGCATCGACCGATCGATCCGAGTCCACGTCGAGCGGGAGCATCTCAAACCCGTCCTCCCGCGCACGAACGGGTTGGCGACTCGTGCCAAACACCCGGAACCCCCGTTCGCCGAGGAGGGAAGCGACGACTTTCCCGAAGCCGGACGAAGCACCTGTGACCAAAACGACCCGACCATCAGCCATCGCGCACACCGGACGTCGACCGCGTTTCTTAAACCTGTCTTCCGCCGCGAGTTATTTATCATGCCCTACCGTTTGCGCCGAGACCGAGTCACATGGAGAAAGTCGTTATTTCACTGGGCGGCTCCGTCCTGGTTCCCGGAGACGACGACGCGCGGTATCTTCGAACGCTCGCGGCGTTGCTGCGGGATGTCTCGACCCGCGTGAAGTTGTTCGTCGTCACGGGCGGCGGCCGCATCGCCCGATACTACATCGAGACGGGCCGCGCCCTCGACGTCGGCGAGCGGACCCTCGACGAGTTCGGGATTGCGGTCACACGGCTCAACGCGCGCCTCCTCGCCGCGGCGCTCGCCGGCCGCGCGAACCGGGAGCCCGCGACGACGTACGCGGAAGCCGCGAAGCTCGCGAGACGCCACGCGATCGTCGTGATGGCGGGGACCCGACCGGGCCACACCACGGACCGGGTGAGCGCCTCCCTCGCCCGGTTCGTCGGCGCGGCGCGAATCGTGAACGCGACCTCGGTCGAAGGCGTGTACACGAGCGATCCGAAGGCGGACCCAGGGGCGCGGCTCATCGAACGCATGCGCTTCGAGGATCTCGTCCGTGTCGCCGGCTCGGGGCACGCGGCCGCGGGCCCGAGCATCGTCTTCGATCCCGTAGCGGCACGCGTCCTCGCCCGGGACCGGAAACCCCTCGGCGTCGTGCACGGCCGGGACCTCCGCGCCTTGCGCGCCGCGATCCTCGGGGAGCCGTTCCACGGGACCCTCGTGTCGGACTGAGGACGGCGGGCGCGTGAAACCCCGAACGTGGTACGAGATCCTCTCGGTTGCAGCGCTCGCGATCGCGGGCGGTTCGGCGATCCTCGCCGTCGCGGGGGCCGCCCTGCAGCGGACCTTGAGCGCGACCGCAGCCTCGTTGTGCGCGGCCGTCTTCCTGGTCCCGGGCCTGTTCTTCTTCGCCCATCAGCGCCGTCTAGGGGCGCGGGATCTCGCGCTCGCCCACGTCGCCGCCTTAGCCCGGGAGCGGGGCACCCTCGACCTCGGCGACCTGGCGGACGAACTCCGCGTCTCCCGGGCCGACGCGGAGAAGCTGCTCCGGACCGCAATCCGCGAAGGCCACCTCCGGGGCGCGTTCGATCACCGAGGCCGGTTCGTCGCCGAGACGCCGGGCCCGGGAGGTGGAGCCTCCTGACGTTCCGGGGGTTCATCGCCGCGGACGTCCCCCCCACGCCGGCCCTCGAACGCTTCGCCGCGGACCTTCGGAGGGCGGGCGGTCCCCTGAAAGTCGTGTCCGTGGACCAGCTTCACCTCACGCTGAAGTTCCTCGGTGACACGGAGGAGGGCCTCGTGCCCGAGATCGTCACGGCGATCCGAGAGGCGGCGTCGGGCATTCGTCCGTTTGAGATCCGCGTGCGGGGGACCGGCGCCTTCCCGAGCCTCGGGCGCATGAACGTCATCTGGGTAGGCGTGGAGGGGGCGGAGCCCCTCGCGCGAATCGCGGTGGCCTTGGAGGCATCGATGGAACCGCTCGGCTTCCGACGGGAGAACCGGGCGTGGAAGGCCCACGTGACCGTGGCCCGCGTCAAGGGCCCGCGCGACCTCGAAGGCGCGCGGACGATCCTCCGAGCCCACGCGGTGGACGATTTCGGGACCCACCGGATGGGGGCGATCCACCTGAAGAGGAGCGTCTTGACACCGCAAGGCGCCCAGTACTCGGTCGTCGAGAGCTTCCGGCTCGAGGGATGAGGCCGGGCCGTCAGTCCTCGGGCTGCGAAATATACCTCTAAGCGGAGGTACGCACCCGTCCGGCGGGGCTGCCCCGGGCGGCCCTATGCCTCTTTCTTGTCCGCGAACAGCTTCAGCTGGTCCCACGCGATCGTGTGCTTGAGCCGATACTTCTGCAAGACCCGGCTCAGCTGCTCCGTCACGCGGGCCACCTCGATCGCCTTCCCGCGTCCGTAGACGTAGAACTCGACCTTGCCCGAGATCGGGAAGATCATGCGCATCGCGCCCTCGCGGTTGTACCCTTCCGGCTTCCGGTTGCTGCGGAGGTCGCGCAGGTTCTCCTCGATCAGCACGTCGACGTTGTCGAGGTCCTCCGGCATCTGCTGCGTCTCTTCGAGGAACTTGAGGAACAACGGACGGAAGGCGGGGATGAGGTTCTTCCACCGCACCTTCTTGTCGAACTCGACGTGGCCGCTCCGCGCTCGCATGCCGTCCGTTCGCATCAGGCACGTGATATTTAACGCTGTCCGGCACCGATTGTTTCGAGTCGAGCGGACGTGACTCGCACCCAAAGGTTGCAAATTCGAGGCCCGGGACCGCGCGTCGCGCCGGGCTCCGATCGCGCGTCAGTCTTAAGCCCGCCGCACCCATCGCGCGGCCCGTGCGGACCGCGCTGACGATCGCGGGCAGCGACTCCGGCGGCGGCGCGGGGATCCAGGCGGACCTCAAGTCGTTCGCCTCGATCGGGGTGCATGGGACGTCCGTGATCACCTGCGTGACCGCGCAGAACACCCGTTCCGTCGACTCGATCTTCCCCCTGCCGGTCGGCGAGATTCGCAAGCAGCTCCGGGCGGTCCTCGGGGACTTCGACGTGCGGGCGGCGAAGACGGGGATGCTCTACTCCGCCGCGATCGTCCGGACGGTCGCCCGGGAGCTCCGGCGCACGAGGTTCCCGCTCGTCGTCGATCCAGTCATGGTCGCGACGGTCGGCGCGCGCCTCGAGCGGGACGACTTCCGCGACGCGCTCGTCGAGCGCCTGCTCGGTCGGGCGACGATCGTCACCCCGAACCGGTTCGAGGCGGAACGGCTCTCCGGCCTTCCCGTAGAGGACGTCGCGTCGATGGAGGAGGCGGCGCGAGCGATCCGCCGTCTCGGACCGGGGGCGGTCCTCGTCAAGGGCGGCCACGCGAAAGGTCCCCTCGTCGACGTCTTGTTCGACGGCCGCCGGATGCATCGCCTGCGGGGACGGCGCCTGGACAAGGCCCTCCACGGCGCGGGCTGCACCCTCGCCGCCTCGATCGCCGCCCACCTCGCGCTCGGCAAGCCGATCCTCGCCGCGGTCGTCTCGGCCCGGGCGAAGGTCGCCCTCGGCTTCCGGCGCTCGTACCGACCGGGCCACGGCGTGGAGATTATCAATTCGCAGATTACGCCGAAATGAGTCGGTCGCCGGCGGCGAATCCCGGAGGCGGAACGTCCGACGCACCGCGAATTCCGGCGATTATCAAAGCGGCGCCGACCGCCCACAAAGTTAATGTAGGCCCATCAAAATCCGACCAGTTGGCGGTCCTCGCATTCCGGCGCCACGGTCGCGGGCGCGAAGGGCGTCCCGTGGAATCGGCCGGCAACGGAGTGCGGACAGGGCACGGAATCGTGGAGGCAGGGACGATACCCGACATCGAAGGTGACGCGGGGGAGCCGAAGCCCCAGGACCGCGAATTCGGACGCTGAGGCCATGCGAATCGCGCTCTTCACGGACACCTACCTCCCCACAGTCGACGGCGTCGTGACGTCGGTCTTGACGACCCGCCGACAGCTCGAGGCAGACGGCCACGAGGTCGTCGTCTTTGCGCCC
This sequence comes from Thermoplasmata archaeon, assembly GCA_036395115.1. NCBI lineage: Archaea > Methanobacteriati > Thermoplasmatota > Thermoplasmata > Thermoplasmata archaeon. The sequence continues at coordinate 25,127 of DASWDU010000025.1, forward strand.
GAGGATCCCCGGCGCCGCGGGACGCACGAGGCCGGCACGATTTACGTCCGCGCGAAGGAATTCCGACACTATCCAGGATACCGGCTCGCGATGTTCCCCGGCCGCGAGGTCGACCTGATCAAGGACATGGGGATCGACCTCGTGCACATCCACAGCGTCGGCTTCGTCGGGATCAAGGGGCTGTGGGCCTCGTGGCAGGCGAAGATCCCGCGCGTCTCGACGTTCCACACGATGATCCACGACACGCTGCCGTTCTACTCCCCCTTCGGCTTGAATCTCCACCTCCTGGAGCGGGGGTTGCGGTTCTACCTCCGCGTGTTCCTCCGAAAAACCCACGGCGTCGTCGTGCCGAGTCGCGCGATCCTCGACGAGATCCTCGCCCTCTCGCCGACCGCCAAGATCACGGACGTCATCCCGACCGGCGTGGACGTGGAACGCTTCCGGCCGGACCTCTCCGGCCAGAGTGTCCGGACGAAGTGGGGCCTGAACGGCCACGATGTCCTCTTGCACGTCGGCCGCGTCGCGCCGGAGAAGAACCTCCCGACCCTGATCCACGCGTTCCCCAAGGTCCTCGAGGCCAACCCCGACACGAAGTTCCTGATCGTCGGCACCGGCCCATACCTCGAGAAGTACTACGACCTCGTGAGGCATCTCGGCCTCGAGGGCGACGTGATCTTCACGGGCTTCGTCCCGGATGCGGACCTCCCTCGCTACTACGCGGCGGCGGACGCGTTCGCGATCGCGTCGAAGTTCGAGACGCAGGGCCTCGTGGTGCTCGAGGCGCTCGCCTCCGGTCGGCCCGTCGTCGGCGCGAACTACCGCGCCATCCCCGAGTTCGTGCGGGACGGGTGGAACGGATCGCTGTTCGATCCGAACGACTCCAAGGACTGCGCGCAGGCGGTCCTCCGGTGCCTCCGGGATCGAGACGGGATGGGGGAGGCCGCGCGGGAGAGCGCCCTCCCGTTCTCCGTCGACCGCTGCACGCGTCGCCTCGAGGGCGTGTACGCGCGCCTCGCCTGGTGAGCGTCCCGGTCGCTACGCATTAATAACGGCGGCCCTTTGGACGGTCGGATGATCGGCGTCTTGGGCGGAGGTCTGTCGGGCCTCGTCGTCGCGTCGGGGCTCGGCGACGCCGAGGTCCTCGAAGCGGGGGATCGGCCCGGCGGCTTGTGTCGGAGCCTGACGTTCGAAGGGTTCACGTTCGACCCGCACGGGTCCCATATCCTGTTCTCGAAAGATCCGAAGGCGATGTCGTTCTACGAGGACATCCTCCGGGGGAACGTGTGCCGGCGGCGGCGGAATACGAAGGTGTTCTACAAAGGCCGGTACGTCAAGTACCCGTTCGAGAACGGCCTCGGGGAGTTGCCTCCGGAGGACAACCTCGCCTGCCTGCTCGGATACATCGAGGCGTACTACCATCGGCAGCGCGGCGCCGCGGAGAAGCCGCAGAACTTAAAGGAGTGGATGTACCACCGCTTCGGACGTGGGATTACGGACTGCTATCTACTCCCGTACAACGAGAAAATCTGGAAGATGCCCGCGGACGCAATGGCGATCGACTGGGTCGACGGCCGGGTGCCCGACCCGCCCCTCGAGGACATCGTGAAGGCGAGCCTTGGCCTCCCCACGGAGGGCTACACCCACCAGCTGAACTTCGTGTACCCCCGGGAGGGCGGCATCGAGGCCCTCGTCCGGGGCTTGTTGCCGAAGGTCCGCCCCGTCCGCACGGACTTCCGGGTCACGTCCATCCGGCACAAGGGATCGCGGTGGCTCATCGCGAACGGGCGGGAGGAGCGGGAGTACGAGTCGATCGTCTCCACGATCCCGATCCCGGAGCTCATCCGTGCGATGCCCGACGCCCCGACGGCGGTCCGGGACGCGGGGGAGGCGCTCCGCCATCGGTCCCTCGTGACGGTCATGGTGGGCCTCTCGACTCCGTCCCTGAACGATTTCAGTTGGGTCTACTTCCCGCGGCCCGAAGACGGCCGATTCAACCGGATCTCGTTCCCGAGCAACTTCAGTGATCGCGTCGCCCCAGAGGGCACGAGTTCCGCCCTCGCAGAAATCACGTGCGAAGCCGATGACGACGTCTGGAAGGCGCCGGACGAAAGCCTCGTCGAACATGTCCTCGAGCGGGCGGATGCCCTCGGCGTCTTCCGGCGGGCGGAAGTAATCGCGGCCCGGGTCGCGCGCACCCGCTACGCGTACGTCGTGTTCGATCTCGATCACCGGAGGAACCTCGACCTCGTGAAGGCGTTCGCGGCGAAGCAGGGGATCCGCCTCCTCGGTCGCTTCGGCCAGTTCGACTACATCAACACGGACCAATGCATCCTGCGCGGCCTCGTCCTCGCCGCGGAGCTGGGGGCCGCCGGGTGAAAGTGTCCGTCGTCGTGCCGACGTTCCACGAAGAGGCGGGCATCGAGTCGTTCTTGCGGCAGTTCGAACGGCAGACCCTTCCGCGGACCGCGTTCGAGGTCATCGTCGTCGACGGCGGCAGCGGGGACCGCACGCGGGAAATCGCGGCCCGGCTCGCGGACCGAGTCGTCCTCCAAACGAGCGAGGGCATCGGGGGAGCCCGGAACGACGGCGTCGCGGCGGCCCGCACCGCGCTCATCGCCACGACGGACGCGGACTGCCGGGTGCCGCCGGACTGGCTCGAGCGGATCGTCCGAGCCTTCGAAGATCCGGGAGTCGTCGCGGTCTGCGGCCCGGACGGGCCCCTCGAAGGCTCCTGGAAGGCGAGGACCGTCTTCTTCGTCGTGCGGTTCCTAATCCGCCTCGTGGCCCTGTTGGGCCTGTGCGGCACCGGCGGGACGAACTCCGCGTTTCGCAAGCACGCGTTCTTGGCCATCGGCGGCTACCGGAACCTGCCCCACTCGGACGACATCGACCTCGGTTTCCGCATCCGGTCGCGGGGACGCGTCGTGTACGACCCCGGACTGTACGTCCGACTCTCCGTCCGGCGCCTGGAGAAACAAGGGTACATGCACACGCTCCTCCTCTGGCTTCGGGGCGACCTGAAGCTCCTCGCGGGGGAACCCCTCGAGGCCGCGGCGACGTACGCCCGGCAGAAATACTAGCGGGCCGGGGGGCGGGCGCTCCCCCGCCTCCGACGGCGGACGACGAAGGAAACCGACGCGGAAATCGCGACGATCGCGATCACGAGAAGGAACGTGAGCCATCGCGCGAGGGCAGGATTGTACACGACCCCGACGTAGCCGATGAGGAGGAGAAGCAAGCCGTACTTCGCACCGCCACCGAGGACGATGAACGCGAGCGATTTCGGGTAGTTCCAATGGAGGGTCGCGATGAACGCCCCGACGAACGGCACCACGGGCGCCACGCGGTTCACGAGGATCATGCGCTCGTCGGGGACGATGAGGAATCCGATCCACCGGCGCATCCCCGCCTCGATCCACCGCGGCATGTGGCCCCGCTCGACGACGGCACGCCGCACGACCCAATAGAGGGCGCTGTTTCCGACGACTTCTCCCGCAACGGCCACGACCAGGAGGGCTGCCGACCATGCGAGCGGGTCGAGCGCCTCCGGGCGGTATGAGTACACGATCACGACGAACACCTCGGGGAGCGCGGGGAAAACGGCGGCGTCGATCGCGAAAATCAGGAAGAGAGCCGCGAGGCTTCCGGCCGGCCCGAGGGAGCGAAACAGCAAGGCCAGGAGCTCGTCCAGGGAGGCCATCCGCGGCCCTCAGAATAGGCGGCTGATCGAGACCATCGTCACTTGGAAGACGAGCGTCCGGCCAAGGGGCGCAGCGACGTTGTAGTCGAGGGTGTACGTGCCGGCGTCGAGGTCCACGGCGCTCACGACGAAGAGGGGCACCATCGTACCTCGCTGGAAAATCTTCTGGCCCGTCCGGTCGACGTCGCTCGGTGTGAGGAGGTGGTGGACGAGGATCGCGCCCTCGCCGCCGTTCGCCGTGTCGTCGATGCTCACGACTTCCGCGTTCCAGCCGTCGTACGGCCGGACGATCTGCCCCGGGACGGGGCTATTCGTCACGGTGACGACCGATCCGGACACCGCCACCGTCGCGGACCAGCTCCAGAACGGGTCCGTGACGTTCGATCCGGACACGGCCGTCACGCCGTACCGGGTCCGGAAGTCCGTCGCGTTCATCGTGGCGCGGACCGGGACGGGCTCGAAGAGGGGCTTGACGACGAACTTCGAGGGATCCGCGAGACCGTACCCCAACGACGGCGGCACGACGACCGTCTTCGAGTCGCCGACCTTCATGCCCTGGACGCCGAGGTCGAAGCCCTTGATGACCTGCAACGGCGAGGCCCCGACCGAGAACGAGAGGGGCTGCCACGTGTCCCGCCAAGTGAAGGTGAAGGACTTCTGGAAGGACGCGTTATCCTTCGCGACGGCAGATAAGCTCGTGTCGAACACGAGCCCGTTGTCTGCGAACGTGCCGATGTAGTCGACCTGGACCGTGTCGCCGGTCTGCGCGCGGATCGGCGGCGCGCCGAACTTCGGGACGACGTAGCCGAAATACACGCCGAGGATCGCGATCACGAGGACGAGGACCCCGATGAACGACCACAAGGTGCTGGCGGCTACGTCATCGCGGACCAGGGGGCGGACCATGCGCTCCCGGGCTAACCAAGGGGCTGCAATAAACATTCCGCTGCCCATGCGGAATTGGAGGCGCACACGCCGACGAGGCTCCCGCGTCCGTCCCAAACGCGGGCCGATTCGGATCACACCGAGATGCCACCCGCCGCTCGTCGTGCGTCGTTCGGCCGCGCCACCATCCGCTCTCGGGCGCCCGTGCGGCCTTGGGGACGCGGCCGGGAAAGAAGGGGACCGATTCAACCCGTCACGTTCAGCCAGATGATTTCCCCGGAGAAGAAACCGCTCGAGGCGCCGCTGCCGTACGCGCCGTTGAAGATGAGGTTCGCTGGGATCGCATATTCGTTTCCCTGCGGTCCGGCGCGGGGCTGGTACACCGGGATGCTGCCCGGGTTCGAGGAGAAGTCCGCCGACGAGCCGGTGTCGCTGTTGTACATCGCGGCCTGAACTTGACCGGAGAACGTCCATACGGTCGTTGGGTTCAGAGGCTCTCCCCAGATCTCGAAGAAATTTCCGAGCGTCGGTTGGGCCGAGACCGTCTGGGGCAGCTCCACATGGATGACTCCGGATCCGTCGTGGGTGTGGAGCCAGTGAATCTGGCCCACGGCACAATAATACTTCGGATTCGTGAAGCCGGGTCGGTTGAGATAGCCGATGTCGGCACTTTGCGTCCCATCGTATGGCAACGGCTGCTGGACGCCGTTGTGGTTGATCACCAAGAGCGGGTGATAGTGGACGACCGTGCCCTCCAGGCCGCACGCCGAGACGATGTTGCTCCCGGACGGCTGGGAGATCAGGTAGTAGCCGCCGACGCCTCCCACGACGACCAGGGCCAGGATCGCGACCTGATACTTCCGGAGGCGGATCGGCCGCGCGCCTTTCTTCGGGGCAACGCGGCGGCCCTCCTGCTTCAGTTCCTCCCGCAGCCGTGGCATGTCCGGGTGGCGAGGATGGGTGTCGCCCAGGTGGCGGATCAAGTTCTCGGGTTTCACGGCGACAGTGCAGATGGGACAGTGATCCATCTTCTGCATCGCGGGCTCTCGCTCCGTACCGGATATGCAGAGCCAGTGTCCTATTTAGGTGTGCCGTGGTCGCGTTCCAACTCAGGCGTACATCGCGCCCGAGGTGTCCAGTGAACGCACCGGGTTCTCCCCCAACACCTTGTCGACCGCCCGCTCGAAGTCGGAAATCGTCACATGGTCCCGGTCCTCGCGGATCGCGAACATGCCCGCTTCCGTGCACATCGCGTGGATGTCCGCGCCCGTGGCGCCCTCGCAGCGGGCGGCGAGCACGCCCCAGTCGACGTCGGATAGGACGTTCATCGTCCGCGCGTGGATGCGGAAGATCGTCATGCGCGCCTCTCGGTTTGGCATCGGGATTTCGATGATTCGATCGAAGCGGCCGGGCCGCAGGAGCGCGTCGTCGAGGATGTCCGGGCGGTTCGTCGCCCCGATGATCTTCACCTCGCCGAGCGGATTGAATCCGTCGAGCTCCGCGAGCAACTGCATGAGCGTGCGCTGGACCTCCCGGTCGCCGGACGTCGCGATCTCGAGCCGCTTCGCCCCGACCGAGTCGAGTTCGTCGATGAACACGATCGACGGGGCCTTCTCCCGGGCGAGCTGGAAGAGCTCCCGGACGAGGCGCGCGCCCTCGCCGATGTACTTCTGCACTAACTCGGAGCCGACGAACCGGATGAACGTCGCCTTCGTGCGATTCGCGACGGCCTTCGCGAGGAGGGTCTTGCCGGTGCCCGGCGGGCCGACGAGGAGCACGCCTTTCGGCGGCTCGATCCCGACCTTGCGGTACAAGTCCGGCTTGAGCAACGGGTCCTCGACGGATTCGCGGAGCTCCCGCATCTGGTCCTCCAGGCCGCCGATGTCCTCGTACGTCGCCTGGGGCTTCGCGATGATCTCCGCGCCCGTGACGATCGGGTCGAGGGACGGCGGCAGGACGCCCATGACGGCGAGCGTCTGCTTGTTCAAGGCGACGCGCGCCCCGACGATCAGGTTCTCCTTCACGATGTAGTCCGCGGCGTTGACGATGAAGTCCGGACCCGTCGACGACTTCACGACCACCCGGCCGTCCGCAAGGACGTCCCGGATGTTCCCGATGATGAGGGGCGGGCTCTTCAGCCGGTCGAGCTCCTGCTTGAGTCGCCGGATTTCTTTCTGAAGCCGGGCCATCTCCGTCTCGACGTACCGCTTCTCGCCCTCGACCCGGCGGGCGGTCTCGAGGAGCTTGTCGTTCCGATCCTCCAGCGTGGAGATTCGCTCTGACATTTTCTCCGAGAATTCGCGGATTTGTTCTTCGTCCATAGAATCGTCCGGTGGGTGGGCTGAAAGACGAAGGCTATATACCCGGCACTTTTTATTTAGTCTTTGCGGGCTCGATTCGTGATCTGCGAATTGTGTGGCGCGGACGTCCCGCGCCTCAAGAACGTCGCCATCGAAGCCACGATCCTCTCCGTGTGCGGGGACTGCGCCCGCTTCGGAGACGAGGTCGCGAGCCCCGTACTGCGCCGCAGCACGATGCCGCCCATCATCGCGCAGCGGCTCGAGGCCCGCCAACGGCGCATGACGCCCAAGGACGTGTACGCACAAGGCGGCGAACTCGAACTCGCCGAGGATTTCCCGCAGAAGATCCGGGCAGCGCGGGAGTCCCGGGGCTGGAAACAGGCCGATCTCGGGGCGAAGATCAACGAGAAGGCGAGCGTGATCGCCAGGCTCGAATCCGGCGCGATGACGCCGGGCGACGCCCTCGTACGGAAGCTCGAGCGGGAACTCGGGATCGCGCTGAAGGAACGCGTGCAGCCCGTGGCGGTCAAGAAGCAGGCGGCCGGCGCCGCCCTCACCCTCGGCGACCTCCTCAACCGGAACGACGACGAGCCGTGATCAGGCGAGGCCGAGCCGCGCCTTCACCGGCGCGACGAACGACGTGATGTCCACGCCGGCCTGGCGCGCGGCGACGAGGGCCGCGACCTCGACGTCGACGTCGAGGCGCTCCTGGACGCCGTTCACGATCGCGACGATCGCCTTCCGGTCCGCCGCCGTCTTCCGGGCCATCGCTTCTACGATCATTAGGAAGACTCCCTCCCCCGTGGGGGTCGGCGTCTCGAGGATCGCCGCCGTCGGGACGTAGTCTCGCGGGACCTCGACCGTTGCGACGTCGAACGCTGGCCGGATGGTGCCTTCGTGGGACTCGAGGAGCTTCGATTCGAGCCCGAGCTGCAAGAGGCGCTGCGCGTCGCGAGGGGGGAACCACCGGAGGTCCATCGAGGCGGACAAGACGAATTCCCGCTCGCTTAGCTCGTCCCGCCCCTTGCGCTTGAACAGCAGGGCGATCGCATCGCGAAGTTCGTCCAGCGTCCCCGCTCCCGACCCGGCGCCGCCCGAACGGCCGAGGTCTACATAAACGTGAGGCCCGCGTGCGAACGTTTATCCGGATGCGAATCGTTCGTCGTCTGCTCCCGCGTAAGGTCGCGCGGATCCGTGATGCGCGATGCAAGCCGGGAGAGGGCGTCGTATGGGTCCCTCCTCGATAGCCTCGCGTTCGAGGCGTTCCGTGACAGGGGGACAACGCGGCGTCCAACAATCCCTCGGCAAGGGTCAGGGCGTCGAGAGAGCATCGCTTGGCCGTGACACGCGCTGTTACTGCCGGGGGACATCCCGGTTACCCGATCGAGGAGACGACCGCAACGATTAGTTCTGCCGGGCGGCCTGGAACGTCCAAGACAGGTCCGGGAGGGTGCTCGTGACGGTCTCCCGGAACCAGTACACGACGGGCACTCCGTCCGCGGGGAGGGTCGCGCTGATTCCGACGTTTGTGAAGGTGCACGACCCGGAGGCTTCGACGCCGGTCATCAGGGCATAGCCGCCGTACGTGGCGGACTTCACGGCCAAGGCGAACCCGCGGCTGGAGAGGTCGGCACAGGTGTCCGAGACCGTGACGACGATGAAGACGCGGGTCGTGTCCGTGTGATACGAGCTTCGCGCCGTGATGTTGAAGTAGTACGTCCCGCCGGGGGTGACTTGGGACGCGAACCCGGAGGGTGTGAGGGTGATTTGGGCGACGGTGAACGTCCGTGGAGGGGACGTCGCCCCGAGCAACACCGCCGCAGCCACGGACGACAGTGCGGTCGCCGTCACCACCAGGGCGACGATCCACGCCGTGCGCCTATCCATGCTCACGGCACTCCTCGGTGAACCGATGCCCGCAGACCGGGCACGTCACCCGCTTGCGATGGATCCGGCGGATGAGAAGGGCTCCCACAAAGCCCAAAGCCGACAGGGATGCTTGGAAGACCGGATCCTGTTGGAGGAGCAGGAGGAAGGGACCGAGCGGGGTGCCGCCCGACGGGAACGCCCAGTTCGCGTTGTTGCCGTTGTCCGTCGCATTGAAGGCTTGCATCCCGGGACCCGTCGCACTGCTGTGGTCGACCGCGACCCACTGGGCGATCCCTGTCACGCCGGAGACGTCCACCGTCCACGTCCCGCTGGACGTGAGGACCAGGCGCGCGGTCGACGAAACGCCTGAGAGGACCCCTCCGGGGGTCAGGGTCCATGTGATCCCGGCCGTCACGCGGATCGTCACGTTCGCGGTACCGACGAGGGTGACGTTCAGGGTGGTCAGGCTCGCGGTGAAGTCCTTCTCCCCGCCGACGACTTGGACGTTCGGCCAGACTCCCCCCTGCACGGATTGCGTTGCGGCGGACGGCAAGATCAGCGTCCCCGCTCCGCTGTTCGTGTTGCTCGACGTGTCGACGATGTTCCCGAGCACGGTCACGTTGCCGGCATCGAAGTTCACGGAGCCAGTCCCCGAGATCGTCAGGTTCCCGTTGACGAAGACGGGGAATCCGTCGAGGTCCAGCGTGCCCGCGCTGATCGTCACGGCGCAAGCGAGGAGGAACGAGGCCATCGTCACGGTGCCTCCGCTCAGGTTGAACCCGCAGAACTGCTGACCCGTGGCAATCTTGACCGTCTTGCCGGAACCGGTCATCGTCACGGTGCCCGTTGCCGGTGTGAACGTCGAGCCCGCGCCAGACGTGTCCCAGTCGCCGGAAACCGTCCATGAACCGTTCGTGAGGGTGATTGTGCCCGAGGTCCCGCCGGTCATCCCGACGTTGGAAACGGACACGGCGGATGCGTTCGCCATCAAGACGCCGGCGTTTCCGATCGTCAGCGCGCCTCCGGTGAGGGAGAGGTTGGACGTCGCGAGGGTCGTGGTCCCGCTGCCTCCTTGTACGGTGAGCGTTCCCGCCCACTTCAGCCCGTTCGTGGCCGTGGTGAACGTCACGGTGTTGGACCCGCCGTTGAACGTGACGTTGTTGAACTCATTGACCGATAGGTTCGATCCGGCGAAGGTCATCGTCTGGGACGACGACGCGTTGAAGACGACCGTCCCGCTGCCTGCGCCCCAGGATGCCGACGTGGAGGCGTTGGCCCACGAACCTGAAACCGTCCACGTCTCCGATCCGAACGCGAAATAGCTCGACGCCGACGACACGCTCACGTTGCCCGTGACCGTCGCGTTGCCCGAGGTCGAGGTCACCGCCCCGCCGGACAGGGTCACGCTCGACGTGGACAAGGCGAAGGTGGACTTCGCGAAGGTCCCGCCGGAGACCGTCAACGACGCCGACACCGTGATGTTCGAGGCCTCCGTGGCCGTGCCCGCCGTGACCGTGAGGTTGTAGAAGGACTGGGTCATAGCGATCGTCGCGGCCGCCCCGAAGCTCACGGTGCTCGTGCCGGCCACGAAGGTCGCATTGGATGCGGTCACCGTCCAGTTGCCGTTCACGGAGATCGTCACGGAGTTCGCCTCGAGCCGGCCGTACGTGCCGAGCGTGACGGCACCCGCCGTGACGTTGTAGTACGGGTTGGCCCCCGTCGACAGGTCGGTCGCTCCGGTCGCCCCGCCCGTCGAATTCTGGACCGTCAGGGTGCCTCCGATCCGGAGGGCGTTCCCGTCGGACGTGAACGTGACCCCGCCGGCCACGCTCGAATCGAACGTGACCGCGCTGCCGAACTCGATCGCGGACATCACGCCCCACGTCATCGTCTGCGAGGCGGCGGAACGGAACGTAATCGGCGCGGAGAACGACCAAGAAGCTGACGAAGAAAGGTCGGTCCAGGATCCGGAAACGGTCCAAGAGCCGCCCGACGACGAGGTGATGTACGCCGTCGCCGCCGCGAGGTTGATGTCGCCGGTGACCGCGACGGCGGACGAGCCTGCCGCCAAAGCGCCGTTGGCCGCGACCGTCAACGTCGATGTGGCGAGCGCAAGGTTCGATGTGGCGAGGGTCGTCACGGCGCTGCCGCCTTGGACCGTGATCGCTCCCGCGTTGAGGCCTCGGCTGCTCATCGTGAACACGACCGCGTTCGAGCCGCTGTCGAACACGACGGCGGAAAACTCGTTCCCGGACAGGTTCGACCCGGCGAAGGTCATCGTCTGCGACGACGCCGAATTGAACGTCACCGGGGCCGTCCCGGCGGACCATGAGGCGCTCGTCGAGGCGTTCGTCCACGAGCCGCTGAACGTCCATGGGCCGCTCCCGAAGGCGATGTACGCCGCGGATGCGGAGACGTTCACGTTGCCCGCGACACTTCCCTTGGAGGCACCGGACATCGAGATGTTCGCGCTGCCCGACAGGGTCAGGGCTCCGCCGACCGTGAAGCCGCTGGCGGCCGTCGCGCCGATCGTAATCGACCCGCCAGAGTGCGTCACGCTCCCCGACACCGCGAAATCGAAGGTCCCGATGGAGATCGTCCCGATCGTCGAGCCCGTCGTGATGAGAGACGCCATGGCGGCGTTCACGTTCACGGTGGCCGTGCCGGAACCGCTGTTGTTGTCGAAGTGAACGGCGATCGAAGACGTCGGCACGGGGCAGCCGAACGCCCCGCCCGAGGACGACGCCCAGTGGTTCACGTCGCTCCAGTTCCCGGTCCCGAGGATCCAGAACTCGTTCGCGCCGCACGGGGCCGAGACGGTGACGACGAAGCCGTCGTTGCCGCCTAGGGTCGTGAAGACGACCTGCCCCGAGCCGTCGACCGTGCCGACCGCGAACTGGGAGCCGTTCTTCAGGACGCTCCAGTGGTTCGAGGCAGTGTTCCCGCCAATCGTGAGCGTGATCGTGTCCGTCGTCTTGGTGTCGGTGTGGCTCCACGCGAAGGTGCCGTCGAACGTCCACGCGGTGAAGGCGCCGATCGTGATGAGGGCCGTGGCATCGTCGTCGGTGACGGTGAAGTTCTGCACGTTCACGGAGCCGTCCGCGAGGGTCCCGGTGGCGTTCACGGTGAGGGCGTTGAACGTCACGCTGAACCCGGTCTTCGTGAGGGTCGCCGCCGAGCTCACCGTCAGACTGGTGCCCGTGACGTCCGAGCCGAGCGTCGTAGTGCCGGAGAAGGTGAGGGTCGCGAACGTCTGGCCGGACGCCACGGTCAGGGTCTTGCCGGATCCGGTGAACGTGACCGTCGAGGTGGTGGAGGTCCAGGAGCCCGCCGAAGACGTGTTCCAGCTCCCGCCGATCAAGACGGTGGCCGAGGCGAACGTGATCGTCGCGGCGCCGGCTGATGTCAAGTTCCCATTGAACGTGACCGTGGACGAGGTCAGCGTGAGGGTCGAGGACCACGTCAGGCTGCTCGTGAAGGTCGTCGAGATCCCGCTGTTGACGGTCACGTTGTACGCCGTCTGCGGGATGTTCACGGATCCGCCCGAGGTGCCGATGACGATCGTCGAGGTCCCGGCCGTGAAGGTCGCCCCGCCGGCGGAGGTGTCCAGCGACTTGAGGGTGATCATCGAGGAGTTGGCGGTGAGCGTGCCTGTTCCGGTCACCGTGAGGCTGGACGTCCCCGTGATGTCATGGTAGGGGTTCGGCCCGGTGCCCAGGGAACCGGAGATGCTGAACGTCGCGCTCACGTCGATGGCGCTGGACTGGGTGAGAGTCCCCGAGACCGTGAGATTGTAGAAACCATTGCCGCTGTTCAGGATCTTCACCGTCTTGGTCGCACCGCTCAGCGTGATCGTGCTCATCCCCTTCGCGAAGGCGGAGCCCGCGCCGGACGTGTCCCAGTTGCCCGAGACCGTCCACGAGCCGCTCGTCAGCGTGATCGTGCCGGACGAACCGCCGGTCATCGTGACGTTGGACACGGACACCGCGGACGCGTTCGCCGTCAACACGCCGAGGTTGCCGATGGTCAGGGCGCCGCCCGTGAGGCCGAGGTTCGCGGTCGCGAGCACCGTCGTCGATCCGCTCCCCGGAACGGTCAGGGTGCCGGCCCACCGGAGGGCGTTCGTGCTCATCGTGAAGGTAATCGTGCCGCTGCCGGCGGCCGACTGGAGGACGACGTTGTTGAACTCCGCGACGCTGAGGTTCGACCCCGCGAACGTCATCGTCGCGCTCGTCGAGTCGTTGAACGTCACGGTCCCGGATCCGGCGCTCCAGGACCCCGATGTCGAGGCGTTCGTCCATGTCCCGCTGACGGTCCACGACTCCGAACCGAAGGCGATGTACGAGGCCGCGGCGGAGACGTCTACGTTGCCCGAGATCGTGACGGTGCCGGACGTGCTGAGAAGGGCGCCGCCGGCGAACGTCAGGTTCCCGTTCACCGTGAGGGCGTTCGTCCCTTTCGTCAGGGATCCTGCGTTGAGGTTCAGGGCCGACGTCGTGAGCTGCGACGCTTGGGAAATCGTGCCCGTCACGGTCAAGATGGCGAAGCTCTGGCTCGCAAGAAGCTTGACCGTCCTTGAGGCGCCGGACAGGGTGACCGTCGACGTGCCCGAGGTGAACGTCGTCCCGGACCCGCTCGTGTCCCAGTTGCCGGAGACGGTCCATGACCCGGACGTGAGATTGATCGTGCCGCTCGTCGCCGACGTCATCGTGACGTCGGAGACGGTCACGGTGGACGCGTTCGCGGTGAGGGCCCCGCCCGTCGAGACGGTTAGCGCGCCGCTGCCACTGAGGGCCAAGCTCGCTGTGCTCAGCGTCCCGGAGATCGTTGTGGAGTCGCTCACGTCGATGGCGGTTGACATGGTGATGGTCCCGCTGATCGTAAGGTCGTAGAAACCGTTCGAGGAATTCCGAATCGCGACCGTCTTGGAGGTCCCGCTGAGCGTCACCGTGGAAATCCCTTTCGTGAACGTCGTCCCGGTCCCGCTCGTGTCCCAGTTTCCCGAGACGGTCCACGAGCCGCTCGTCAGCGTGATCGTGCCGCTCGTCGCCGACGTCATCGTGACGTTGGACACGGACACCGTGGACGCGTTCGCGGTGAGGGTCCCGCCCGTCGAGATGGCGAGCGTGCCGTTCCCGGAGAGCGCCTGGCTTGCGGTTGCCAGCGTGCCGGAGATCGTCGTGGAGTTGCTGACGTCGATAGCGGTGCCCATGGTGATGGTCCCGCTGACCACCAAGGCGTAGAACCCGTTGGAGGAGTTCCGGATCGCGAGGGTCTTGCCCGAACCGTTCATGGTGGCCGTGCTCGTGCCGGCGCCCAGCGTAGTGCCGGAGGCACTGGTGTCCCAGTTGCCGGTGACCGTGACCGAGGAAGAACCGAGGGCCAAGGTCCCGTTGGCAGCCATCGAGACGTTCTCGATGGTCACCGGATTGTTGTTCGTCGAGTAGTTGTAGAACTGACCCGAGCCGAAGGTGTATGTTTTCCCAGCGGCCTGCACGGAAATCGTCGAGGTCCCGAACGTGAGCGTCCCCGCGCTGCTGTTCCAGTCGCCGCTAACGTCGATCGTCCCGGAGGTCATGCTGAGTGTGGTGCCGGAGCCGATCGTCACGTTCGCGAGGGTCAGGGTGGAGGAACTGCCGGCTAGCCCGCCGGAGCCCGCCAGGGTCAGGTCGGCCCCGCCGTTGACGTCCAGGCCCGCGGTCGTGAGCGTGCCGAGGCCCGACGTGGCGACGGTGTGGCTCACGTCGATGGCGGTGGACATCGTTAGGGTCCCGCTGATCGTGAGGTTGTAGAAACCGTTGCTCGAGTTTCGGATTGCGACCGTCTTGGCGGTCCCGGTGAGCGTCACCGTGCTCGTCCCCTTCGTGAACGTCGTGCCCGCTCCAGAAGTGTTCCAATCGCCGGAGACCGTCCACGAGCCGGCGGTGAGCGTGATCGTGCCGGACGTCGCACTCGTCATGGTCACGTCGCCGACGGTGACCGCACTCGCGTTCGCAGTGACGGTCCCGCCAGTCTGCACCGTGAGGCTGGCGCCGCCTGAAACCGCCAGCCCGCCCGTGCTCAGCATCCCGCTCACCGATACCGCGTTGCTCGCGTCGATGCCGGTGGTCTGTGTGACCGTGCCCGAGACCGTCAGGTTGTAGAACCCGTTGCTGACGTTGCGAGTCGCGATGGTCTTCGAGGCGCCGGTCATCGTAATCGTCGAGGTGCCCTTCGTGAACGTGGTGCCGGACCCGCTCGTGTCCCAGTTGCCCGAGGCGGTCCACGAGCCGCTCGTCAGCGTGATCGTGCCGCTCGTCGCCGACGTCATCGTGACGTTGGACACGGACACCGTGGACGCGTTCGCGGTGAGGGCCCCGCCCGTCGAGATGGCGAGCGTGCCGTTCCCGGAGAGCGCCTGGCTTGCGGTTGCGAGCGTCCCAGAGATCGTCGTGGAGTTGCTGACGTCGATCGCCGTGGACATCGTGACGGAGCCCGTGATGGTCAGGCTGTAGAACCCGTTGCTGGCGTCGTGGATTGCGACCGTCCTAGAGGCGCCGCTCAAGGTGATCGTGGATGTGCCCTTCGTGAACGTCGTCCCGGTCCCGCTCGTGTCCCAGTTTCCCGAGACGGTCCACGAGCCGCTCGTCAGCGTGATCGTGCCGCTCGTCGTCGACGTCATCGTCACACTGCCGACGGTGACCGACGAGGCGTTCGCCGTGAATGTGCCGCCCGTGGCGATCGTCAGGTCTCCCCCGCCAGAGACCGTCTTGCTCGACGTGTCGAAGGTGTTCGCTATGGTGAACGTGCCGGTCAGACTCATGCTGTTGTCAAGGACCAGGTCGGAGAGTGTCGAGATCGTCCCGGAGATGGTGACATCGTAGAGGTGGTGGTTCGTGCCGCCGATCCGCATTTGGATCGTCTTCGAGGTGCCGGACAGCGTGACCCGGCCCGTGCCTTCGGTCCACGTCGAGCTCGAGCCGGACGTGTCCCAGTTGCCCGAGGCGGAAATCGTCCCGCTCGTGAACGAGATCGAGTTCGTCCCAGCGTCGTTCATCGCCACGTCTGTGGCGGTGATCGCGGACGTGCTCGCCGTCAGCGTGCCTCCCCCCGACACGGTGAGGTTGGCGCCACCCGTGATGTCGTTTCCGGAAGTCGTCAGAGCTCCTGTGATCGACAGGGCATTGCTCACGTCGACGGCGCTACTTTGCGTGATCGTCCCGGAGACGATCAGGTTGTAGAATCCGTTGCTCGCGTTCCGGATCCTGAGCGTCTTGGCGGTCCCGGCCAAGGTGACCGTGCTCGTGCCCCTCGTGAAACTCGACGACGATCCGGAAGTGTCCCAGTTGCCGGACGCGGAGATGTTCCCGCTCGTTAGGGAAATCGCATCCGCCGAAGCATCGTTCATCGTGACATTGCCCACAGTGATGGACGATGTGGTGCCGGTCAGAACGCCGCCGCTCGACACCGTCAGGTTGGCGCCGCCGGTGATGTTGTTGCCCGACGTGGTCAGCGTGCCGGTAATCGCCAGCACAGTAATCACGTCGATCGCGCTCAGCTGGCTGACCGTCCCAGAGATCGTGAGCTGATAGAACCCGTGGGCGGAATCGGCCGTCTTCACGGTCTCGCCAGTCCCGCTCAGCGTGACGGCGCTCGTGCTCCGGTTGAACGTGCCTCCGGAGGAATCCCAGATACCCGGGACCGTGAGGGACACCGCACCGCTCATCGTCAACGTGCCGCCCGCGCTCACGACGAGGTCTCCGTTCGTCCCGGTAGATGTCGTCGTGCCGACGTACACGTCCTCGCCGGTCATCGTGAGCGTGTTGCCGAGAGTGAGCGTGTTGGAGACGTTCAGAGCGCTGTTCAGGGTATACGTGCCGGAGACCGACAGGTTGTAGAAGCCCTGCGCCCCGTTCAGCTTGAGCGTCTTGGCGGAACCCGTCATGGTGACCGCGCTCGCGCCCATCGCGAGCGTCGAACCCGCTCCCGAGGTGTCCCAGTTCCCGGACACCGTCCATGATCCGCTCGTCAGCGTGATCGTGCCGGACGTGCCGCCCGTCATCGTCACGTTGGCGACGGTCGCCGTCGCCGCGTTCGCCGTGACGATTCCGCCATTGTTCACCGTGAGGTTGCCCGCCCCGAATGTGAGGCTTCCAGCCCCGCTGACGGTAATCGCCCCGGTCACAGAGACGTTTCCGTTGCTCGTGTTGATCGATCCGCTGGAGACGCTGAAGGTCGTCCCGGACCCGACGGTCAGGGCGCCGATCGTGATGGAGGACGTGCTGCCCGCGATTCCACCGGTCCCACTCAACGTGGTTGCCGCCCCGCCGGTGATGCTGTAGCCGGACGTCGTCAGGGTGCCCGAACCCGAAGTCTGCAGGCCATTGGACACGTCGATGGCGGTCGCCTGCGTGATCGTCCCGGTGATCGTCAGATTGTAGAAACCCGCCGTCCCGGTGATCGCCACGGTCTTGGCGGTTCCCGACAGGTTCACCGTGCTCGTCCCCTTGTTGAACGTACCGGTGCTCGAGTCCCAGTTCCCCGAGACCGTGAGTGAAACGGAGCCGCTCATCGTGAGCGTGCCACCCGTGTTGACGCCGACGTCGCCGTTGGCCCCGATGGATGTCGTCCCGCCGACGTACATGTCCTTCCCGTTCATCGACAGGGCATTGGACAGCGTGACGAGATGAGCCACGTTGAGCGCGGTGTTCAGGGTGTACGAGCCGGTAATCGTCAGGTCGTAGAACGCGGCGGTGCCGTTGATCGCGAGGGTCTTGGACGTGCCCGAGAGGGTCACGATGCTCGTGCCCTTGGCAAAGGTGCCGGCCGAGGAGTCCCAGGAGCCAGAGGCCGAGATGCTGCCGGAGGTCATGCTCCATGAGGTCCCGCTGCCGATCGTCACGTCGTTGACCGTCATCGAAGACGTGGTGCCGGTGATTCCGCCAGTACCCGACAGGGACACGTTGGCTCCGCCGGTAAGGCCGAAGCCCGACGTTGTCAACGCGCCGGAGCCTGAGGTGGACAGTGCGTTGCTCACGTCGAAGGCGCTGAGTTGCGTGATCGTGCCCGAGATTGCGAGGTCGTAAAAGCCGTTCGATGAGTTCAACATCGTCAGGGTCTTGGAGGCCCCAGACAGGGTGACGGTGCTCGTGCCCTTCGTGAACGTCGAACTCGCGCCGGACGTGTCCCAGTCGCCCGAGACAGCCCAGGAGCCGGAGGTGAGCGTGATCGTCCCGGAGGTGCCTCCCGTCATCGTTACGTTAGAGACGGCTGCCGCGGATGCGTTCGCCGTGAGGATTCCGCCGTTGCCGACCGAGACAGCCCCGCCGGTCAGCCCGAGATTCGCGGTAGCGAGGGCGCTCGTGCCGGAGAGGTCACTGACCGTCGAAGTGCCGCCCCAGACGAGGGATCTCGAGGCCATGGTGAACGTCTGCGCGGCTGCGGAGCTCGACGTGAAGGTCACGTTGTTGAACTCATTGACGCCGAGGTTCGACCCTCCGAACGTCATGATGACGTTCGACGCGGAAGAGAATAGGACGGTCCCGGTCCCGGCGCTCCACGAAGCCGATGTCGAGTTGTTCGTCCAGGCGCCTTTGAACTCCCAGCCGGCCGTGCCCCCGAACGAGAAGTAGCCGGTCGCGTTGATCGTCACATCGTTGGCGATCGTCTTCGTGCCCGACGCTCCGGCGGTGATCCCGCCCGACAGCGCGGCGAGCGTGGCGACGGTCAGCATCTGCGTGCCCGTCGCGAGGATCGCTCCGCCGTTGACGGTCAGACTACCCCCGACGTCAAGGAGTGTGTTCGTCGTCACCGTGCCGGCCGCGGAGATCGTCAGGTTGTTGAAGTTGTTCGCCGAATTGCGGATTGCGATGGTCGTGCCGGACCCGCTCATCGTGATTGTCGACGTGCCCTTCGTGAACGTCGTCCCGGACCCGCTCGTGTCCCAGTTTCCCGAGACCGACCATGATGCCGTTCCCGAAATCGTGATTGTCCCGCTCGTCGCCGAGGTCATCGTCACGTTGCCGACCGTGACCGTGCTGGAGTTTGCGGTCAGCGTGCCACCCGTGGAGATCGTCAGCGAGCCTCCGCCGGACAGCGCGTAGTTGTTAGCCGCTGAAGTGTCGAATGTCCCCGAGATGCTCGTGGCCGTGCTCACGTCGATGGCCGACGCCGCCGTGATCGTCCCGGAGACCGTCAGAGATGCGAAGCCGTTGGACGCGTTCAGGATCTTCACGGTCTTTGTCGCGCCCGATAGCGTGACGGTGCTCGTGCCCTTGGCAAACGTCGAGCCCGCACCGCTTGTGTCCCAACTGCCCGAGACGGTCCACGATCCCGACGTGAGGGTGATCGTGCCGCTCGTCGCCGAGGTCATCGTGAGGTTGCCGATGCTCACCGTGCTCGCGGTTGCGGTGAGGGTCCCCGCCGTGGCAATCGTCAGGTTCCCGCCACCGGTCACGCTCGTGTCGTTCGTGGTGAAGCTGTTCGCGATGGTGAGACTCCCAGTCAGGTTCACGCCGGTCCCCGTGGACTTCATCGTGATGTCCGAGAGCGTGCTGACTGTGCCGGAGACGGTCAGCGCGTAGAACTCGTTGTTGGTTCCTGAGACGAGCATCTTCACGGTCTTGCTTGCGCCGCTCAGTGTGACCGAACCGGACGTGCCGCGGTCCCAGGTGCTGGACGAGCCCGAGGTGTCCCAGTTGCCCGACGCCGTAATCGAACCGGTCGTGAGCGATATCGTGTTCGCGGACGCTCCGGTCATCGTGACGTCGCTGACGGTGATGGCGGCGCTGGAGCCGGCCAGGGTCCCGCCGCCGGATACGGTGAGGGTCGCGCCGCCGGTCACGTTGTTCCCGGAGGTCGTGAGGGTGCCGGTGATCGAGATCGCGGAGCTGACATCGATGGCCGAGTTTTGCGTAATCGTCCCGGAAATCGTCAGGCTCGCGAACCCGTTGCTTGCGTTGCGGATCGCAACCGTCTTGCTCGTGCCGCTCATGACGATCGTGCTGGTTCCCTTGTTGAATGCCGCCGTCGAGTTGCTGCTGTCCCAGTTGCCGGAGACCGTCGATGTGCCAGAGCCCAACGTCAGCGTGCCGTGCGATCCGACCGTCACACCGCCCGTGGTGAAGGTCAGGTTGTTCGTCGCGTCCGTCAGGATTGTCGTCCCGCTCGCGTTCGAGTCCTGGATCGTGAGCGCCCCGCTGATCTTGAGCGCGTTTGTGACGAGGGTCCATGTTGCACCCGTCGCGCTGTTGGGGTCGAAGGTCAGGCTGGGGAACGCCACGCCGCCGACGTAGTTCGTGGAATTTCCCTGGTTGAAGTTGTTGCTGCCCGTGGCCGTGAACATGACCGTCCCGCTGGCGGTCGCGTCCCAGGAGGCCGAGGTTGAGTTGTTCGTCCAACTCGCGTTGGAGAAAGTCCAGGTCGCCCCACCGAAGACGAAATAGCCTGTGAAGTTCACCGTGACGCTGCTCGATATGGTCTTCGTGCCGGAGGCTCCGGCCGTGATCCCACCACTGAGTGCGGCGAGGGTCGTAATCGTCGTGGTGAACGTGCTGGTTGCCCACACGCCGGTCACTGTGGTCGTTCCGTCGACGGACGCCGACCCGTTGGATGTGATCGTCACTCCGGGGTCCGCGGTGAAGTTGTTCGCATTGCCTCCGACCGTGTTGAATGTCCCGCCCGTCGTTGCGGCCTCCAAGAGCGACGTTCCCTTGTTGAAGACGGCGCTCGTGCCGCTACTGTCGAATGTCTTGAACTTTATAGTCGAGGCGTTCGCGGTCAGCGTGCCACGGGTCCCGAGGATAATCCCGGCGGTCGCCGTGATCGCGAGGTTCGAGCCGGAGGTGTCCAGGACCGTGTTGCCGCTCGCGCTCGCCGTCGAGTTCAAGATAGTCAGGTCGCCGCCCATGTTCAGGGGGCGAGTCGCCATCGTGTAGGTCATCCCGCCGACGACGTTGCTGTCGAACGTGACCGCCCCGGTGAACTCCGGCGGCCCGCAAACCGTGCCGCAGAAGGTCATCGTTCTGGCGACGCCGTTCTTGAAGGTGATCGGCGCGGCGAAGGACCAGTTGCTGGTGCTGGTGCTCGCGTTGGTCCAGGTGCCATTGTTGACAGTCCACGCACCCCCGGCGGAGGACGTGATCCCCGAGTCGGGGTCAGTCGCTCCGATGGACACGTTGCCGGTCTCGGACACCGTCGCCGTCCCGGTCTTGAGCACCGCCCCGATCTCGGCGGCGCCCGGGTTGTCGATGGTCAGGCCCGCCGCGAAGGTCAGGTTCTTGTTGTTCACGCTGTCGTCGAGCGTTATTTTCGCGGACGTCCCCGTGTTTGAGTTCCGGATGGTCACGAGCCCGCCAATCGCGAGCGTCCCCGTGCTGCTGCCCACGGTGTACACGACCGCCGCGTTCGTGTTCGGGTCGAACGTCACGCCCCCACGGAATTCCTGGCTGCTCGTATAGCTGGACGAATCGCCGAATGCCATCGTTGCCGAACCGCTCGAGTTGAATGTGATGCCCGCCTGGAAGTTCCAGGAGCCCGACGTGGAGGGCGTGGACTGGTTCCACTTGCCGACTGTCCACGTGCCCGCTCCGCTCGTCACATAGGCATTCGCCGCCGCCACCTCGAAGTCTCCCGAGAGGGAGACGGTGGCCGTCCCGCCCTTGAGAACGCCAAGCGTGCCCAGCTTGATGTTCGACGTGCCGACCGCAGCAGTGCCAGTCACCGTGCTCAAGTTGTTCACGCTGTCATCCAGGATGACGTTGCCCGTGGCGCTTGCGACGGTGTTGTTGATGAGCAGGGTGCCGTCCCACTTGATCGCGTTCGTGACCATGGTGTACGTAACGGTCGTGGACGCCGCGGCCGTCGAGTCGAGGGTCAGATTGTGAAATTCCGTGAAGTTGGCTGTCCCGCCAAACTTCGTGGAGGCGCAGTTCGCGTTCGACTTGATCGTCACCGTCCCCGTGCCTTGGTTCCAACTCGCGGAAGTGCTGGAGTTGGAGTAGCATCCGGTGAACGAATGGGCGGTGCTCGATCCCCACTTGATGAAGGAGGATGCGCTGTTGACGACGAAACCGCCACCTGCGCCGGTGACCTGAATCGTCCCGCCATTCGTGGCATCGATGGAGCCTCCGTTCAGATGGATGGCATTCGCCGAGGTGGACGACGTGCTGAAGGTCCCGCTCGCGCTCGCCGCCCAGTTCACCGTACCGGCGTTGATGCAGACCGTGTAGGTGACTGCGCCGCACGATGCTGTGTTCGTCCCCGTGCTTGCCGTCAGGTTGTTCGTGCTGCTAAGTTGGATCGTCGCGCTCGAATTGTCCACCGTAAGGGCGTTGGTGTTGGCGGCCGTGTCGACCGTAATCGTGCAAGACGCGGTGCAGGAGAGAGAGTCAAAGGTCACGGCATTGGAGGTAGTCGGTATGGCGCAGCCGGGGAATCCGCCGGTGCTCTCGGACCATCCGGTCAGGGGATCGGTGGTCGTGTTCCAGGTGCCGGTCCCGCCAACCCAGAAGCGCGAGGATGACGCGCCACAAGACGCGTCGGTGATCGTGAACACCGCCAGGGCGACATCGTCCAAGGCGGCGGTGTAGCCCATCACCTGGTTCGTGGTCCCCGCCGCCGGTCCGCGGTCCGCCATCGAGCCCTTCCCCCCGTCATCGAAAAGCTGCATGTTCGTACAGGTCCCGTTCCCGCTACAGTTCGACGAGGGAAGGGTCCCCAAACCGGAGTATAGCATCATGGCGGACACCGAGGAGTATCCTCCGTATTGCTCGGTGACGGACGGGTTCGTGGCATCTTCATTAACGGTGTCTGCGTCCACTATCCGAATGTCACCGGCTGCCGTCCAAGTCACGGCGACAAACTCGTAGTCGTCTGTCGTCGCGCTGTCCAGGTCCACGCACACCGACACCGCCCCCGTAGGAAGACCTGTGCCAAGGAACCAGATCTCGGCGCTACCGGGCTCGCCCGCCGTGTCCGTGGCCCTTATGATGCGTTTCAGGGAGACCCCGCCTGACGCGCAGGCGGCACCGCTCGCCCCGACGTTGTACTTCACAGCGAGGACATGGTCCGTGGAGGTTGTCTCGTCCGCGATGAGCACCGCGACGCCCCTGGGCGTCCCTACCGGGGTGTGCGTCCAAGTTGCGGGGTCTGTGGTGCCTGTTCGCTCCAGTTCGGACGAAGCGTCGAAAACGACCGTAGCCTGCGCACGTCCCGTGAAGAAGTCGAGCAAATCGATGACCGCGCTCCTCAATCCGGAGACGACGGCGTCAACGATCCTGTTCGCCAGCATCGCGAAGCCGTCGTCGCCACGCGGAGGAGCGATCCACGCGGGGCCCGGGTCCGTGACCCTGCCGTCCCAGAATGTGTAGCTTGCGGTCGCGTGGATGTCGGTACGGTTGACCGTCCAGCGAGCCACTGGGTCGTAGCCTCCACGAGGCGTGAAGATGTATTGCATCGCTTCCTTCCAGTCTGACGCGCTCATCTTGCCGCCGAGAAGTTGGAGCTTCCCGTTCGAGAACGAAATTTTGCCACGCAGATCGGCGGGCATTCCTGTGATTGGGTCCTCCACCTGCGACTCAATCAGCAGGACCACGAGGCTCAGGAGGAGTCCGAGACTGAGCAGGAGCGCCAGGCCGATGTAGAGGTGGGGTTGGCTCACCCGGCGCGATTCGACGATCGTCCGGTGCCGGAACTTCGCAGCGACGGTCGGCAACACGGTGAGGCCCGACAGGTTGTGGAACACCGAACTCGGGCGCGTCGTCATCGCGACACCGTCCTTGACGTGGAGTGCCGGTCCATGACCATCGCCACCCGAGTCGAGCTAGGCGGCGAGTCTCTCCCCTGCACGTGGATGACAACCACCCGATGACTTGGACATGGAGAGCAGCCCGTACTTTGTGACTCTATTCAAGTTGGAAAGGAACGATATTTTCGTGCCGTGAGCCGTTGAGGCAGAAGCGGCCATGATCCTCATGGCAGATACCTCCGGTGCACGACCAGCGCCGCCGCGAATCCCATGATGACCAGGATCGGTAGCGCGCGGTCCGCCAAGCTCGTCGTCCACGGATCGAGCGCTTGGAAAGTCGCAAAGCCCGCGGTGAGCGCCAAGGCGCCACGGATGTTGAGGCGGAGCAGCTTGGACAGCTCGCGGCCCCGACGTTGGAGCCACGGCGACGCCGCCATCTTGTCGATCAGGTCTCCCCCCTCGATCCGCTCTTGGCGCTTGCGCTCGGCGATCTTGGCCGGGTTCCTCCGATGGCTCATTTCCTCACCAGTCCGGCCTATCTTGCTTACGTTCGAAAGACTCAACCTTGTCGCCGAAACCAGCACTTCGCTCAATCACCACCGCGGCCCAATGCCCGCTCTCCTCATGGGATCGGTTGCCGATCTCCACGAAAAGCGGGTCGACTTCGGCGAACGACGGAAGGAGGCTCGCGGCTGCGACGGTGTGCACCGGCCTGCGCCGGCGTCTGATCCGGGCCTTCTCAGTGGGCAAGGTGTTCATCGTCTCCTTTGGACGCGCGTGAAATTTAAGGGGAGGGGTTCGCGCCCCTCATGCTACGGTCACGTTCCGTCGAACTGCGCGGTCACGGTGATCTGTGTACCGCTTGCACCCGCCGCCAGGTTCGCGTTGATGACCGCGAACTCGAGGTACCATTTGGGCGTGGTGCTTCCCGCCGTGACAGTCTGCGTGTTCAGCGACGTGTACGTGCAGACGCCGCCCGCGTAGGTTCCCGTCAGGGTCGTCGGGTACGTGGAACCGGCGTCATTCGACTCCTTGACGATGAGGTTCGACGCACAATCCGTTGGGAATCCGCCAGGGCTCGCCGTGATCGTCACGATCGGGTGGACGCCCGAGCGATCCGTGGAGTAGGAGTTCTGCGCGATATCGATCCGGAACGGGTGCTGAGTTTGGGACAGAATCTCACCGTACAGAATCTCAGTCGGGACGTTCACGACGCTCGGGGTCATCTCCGCGATGTGCGTCGTCTGCTGAGCCGACGGACCGAGCAGGACCGCTGCGGCGATTCCGCCGAGCACGAGCATTCCGACGAGCGGGACGACCGGGACCCTTCCCCACGCTTTCGCGCGGAGGAGCCGCCGGCCGACGCTCCCAGTATCGAAAATCGTTGTCCGAACTTCTGTCATCGTCTCACCGCCCCCGCGCTGTTCGTCGGCCCGGAGGGGGCGCGCGCCCGCGCGGCGGCTTCATGCAGTCCAAGGTGGGGACCGTGGTAATTGGCAGGGAGGTCGGGCATTCGAATTCCCTCGGGAGGCTGGCTCAGCGAGACCTTAAGTTTGTCGAGCCCGTTTTCACCAGTGATTCGGTTGTCCGTCACAGGTCCGCGATCTCCTCCGGAACCGCTTGGAGTTCCCCGGCACCTTCCACCGATTCTCCGGGGATTTCGACGTCCCTCGGATTCTCCGGGACTTCCCCCGGTTCCTCGACGTGCCCACACGCGGGGCACACTGCGGGCGTGGCGTGGATTTCGGGAGTCGGCACGACCTTCCCGCGATCCAAGAACGCGACGTGCGTCTTCAGGTTCTTCGCGGCTTCGCCGCACCGAGAGCACTTGGACGGCTCGACCGTGACCGACAAGGCTTCGCAACGCCACCCCTTCGCGATCTCGTTCGTGAACTTCACGCGCCCGCGGAACTCGCGCGTGAGGGCTCGACGGACGGCTTTCGAGAGGCCGGGATCCCGTTCGAGGGACTTCGCAACCGCGAAGAGCGGCGTCTGCGCGCCGAAGAAGTCGCGCGCCATGTTCGCCTGGTCGCGTGCCCAGTCTTTCAGATGACGGGGCTTCACCCGGAAGTTCCTCTTGACCGGGCGCCGCTTCATGCCTTCCCCTCCGCCTCCGCTCGTAGAAGCACGGCGTGCAGCCCGGCCACGAAGCGAGCATGGCCCGCGGCCGCAAGCGTCCTTCCCAGGGCGTCTGTGTTCGGAGCGTCCAACTTCGTCATGACGATGTCTCCGCGCGTTCTACCCGGTCGCGAACTGAGCGGACCATGTAACCACCGAGGCCGGCAGGGTCGAGACCGCGTAGTGGAACTGGAAGTACCACTTCGGCGCGGAGGCGCCCGTGGCCCCGGCCGCGACGCTCTGCTGGAACGAGGTCCCGAAGTCGTACGTGAAGACGGACCCGCTCTGCGTCACGGTCGGGTTCGTGAAGGAGTAAGAGATCCCGTCGAGGGAGGCGATCAGCACGACGTCCGTGCCCGCGGTCAAGTTCGTGGCGGAGATCAGAGGCCGCATGTTCTCGGCGATCTTGTACGTGTTCGTCCCAACCGTCACGTTGAACCAGAACTGTTTGCCGCCCAGGATGTCCCCGTAGAGCGGGTTCACCTCCAGCCCGCTAATCTGCGGGATCGCCTCGGCGATGTTTTGATTCTGGTTCTGCCCCGGAGGCCCGACGAGGACGGCAGCCGCCGCGAAGCCCGCCAAGACGATCGCCACGAGCGCCACCACCGGAATCTTGTGAAAGACCTTCTTCTGGAGAAGTCGACGTGCGAGGCTCGCGTAGTCGAACACGCGGGTTTCTGTCTTCGTCGCCTCACCGCCTCCGCCCTGCTTGTCCGCGCACGGCCATGTGCGCCCGCATCGCGAAATCGCGGTGGCGTTTCCTCGCGGTGGGGTCCTCAGAAGCCGAATGAAATCCGCTCAAGGGCTCCGCGGACCAGACGCGGGAGTACACGCCCTTAAGGATTTCTTCGCCATTCTCGCGTGAGATTCCAATCCGATCGCTGCGGACATTCTCGGCGCTCCGCCGAAGATCGCCGATCACCGCGCGGCTTCCGACGTCCGGCGTCACGGAACGCGCGGACCCTCATGCCTTCACGTTGCGTCGGGGCCTATCCCGTCACGAGCTGTGCATTCCAACTAATCACGGAGGCCGGCAGGCTCGAGACCGCGTAGTGGAACTGGACGTACCACGTGGGGGCAGAGGCGCCCGTGGCCCCGGCCGCGACGCTCTGCTGGAACGAGGTCCCGAAGTCGTAGTAAGACGTCGATCCCTGCTGGGTCATGGTGGGCGAGGTGAGCGCGTAAGTAACCCCGTCGAACGAGGCGATCAACACGACATCCGTACCTGCGCTCAGATTCGTCACCGAGATCACGGGGCGAACGTCCTTCGCGACGACGTACGAATTCTGGGCGACCGTCACCGTGAACGAGAACTGCGTGCCGCCGACGACGTCGCCGTAGGCCGGGTTGAGGTTCAGCCCGTTGATCTGCGGCGTGGCTCTCGCGATGTTCTGGTCCTGGCCCGGGCCCCAGGGACCGCCACCTGTGAGGAGCAACAGGGGGACGAGCAGGACGGCGCCCGCGACGGCAATCGGGATCCCGAACCGGGCTAGCGCCGAAGACGCAAAGAGCCGCCGGAGGCGCCCCTGCGCGCCGGGCCTCTCCCGGTCGCCCGCGCGACGCCGGCGCACCGCCGTCGCCGAGCTCTCCGCACCCGGCGAGGGCTCTCGTCGAGGCGCAATCGCCCCGGACGCCTCGGCGGACGCTGGCTCGATGGCGGCGAGGGCCGCGAGCTCGTCCCAAAGCTCGGGGGCGACTTCGGCCGAAAGAGCGCCTGTCGAAACCTCCTTCCCGAGCATCGAATCGACGAGCGTGTCGAGCTCCTGGGCGAGATCCGTTTCCTTCCCAACTGGCCGGGCGCACGACGGGCACACCTCCACGCCCGCCGGAATCGGGGAACCGCATGCGGCGCATGGAGTCCCGTCGGGGGAACGTGCGGCCGCTTCCGCGTAATCCCGGTCCGCGCGCTTTCGGGCTTCCTGCCAACGCTGCGCGTCCCCGAGGCTGGCGTATAGCTTCGCTTTCAGGTCCCAAAGGCCCGGGTAGTTCGAATCGAGCGCCTCGAGCCGATCGAGGAGGGTTACGGCGACCGCCGCGCCACCGAGGATGGCTTCCGAGGCGGCGAGGGCGAAGAGGGCATCCGCATCTCGCTCATCGCGGCGAAGCCGGTCCTGGGCTCCCTTTGCGACGCGCTGCACCCGACGCCGAAACGCGGCCTGCGCTTCCGGGGAATCCTCAGCCCGATCGGCACCGGCGCCTACCGCAGACGGTCCGTAGGCCCCTGAACCCGGGGCCGCGGGAGGCGCACGCTGGGTTGCGGGAAGGGCACCCAAGGGTTTCGGCTTTGAAGTCGCTGGCGCCGGTGCCGCTTCCAAAAGCGACGGCTTGGTTTCGTCCTTGAACTCCTCTTGGACGATTTCCTGAATCGCGGCGTGGCCGAGTTCGTCGAGCTCGTCCTCCAGGGCGTCCGTCGGCTCGAACTCCACGCCGCACGTCGAGCACCGCGTCGCCTCCGCCGGGACGGGGCTCTCGCACATCGGACACGGCGACGTGGATCGAGAAGGCCGCGCCTCGTCGGATCCCGCCTCGGCGGCCCGAAGGCGGCTCTGCTGCGCGAAATCCGACTCACCGAGGCGGGCGTGGAGCTTCGCCTTCAACATCCAGAGGCCCGGGTAATTCGGATCGAGTTTCGCGAGGCGCTCGAGCGACTGCACCCCGCTCCGGGCGTCGCCGAGCGTCCCTTGCGCCGCGGCGATCGCGAAGAGCGCGTCCGCATCGTCCGGATTGAGCTTCAGTCGCTCGCGGGCGATCTGCGTGATCAACTGCAAGCGCCGCTGCCGGTCCTCGTCTTGCGCCACCGGATCACGCCTCCAGGGTGCGGGTCAGGCCGCACCGGATTGCGAGGTCCGGATGCACGTCGATCGCGTCGCAGAGGGCCGACCGGAAGACTTCTTTCGCCGCGTCCGCTCCGAGGCCCTGCGCGCACACGCTCCAGAGGTCCCGGTGCACCGTCGCGACGAGTTCGCGCAGACGGTCGATGCCTCCGTCGCTGCCCGCGACCATCTGATCGAAGACGGCCTTGCGGAGCTCCTGGTGGTCCGTGGTGAGCCGGTGCTCCATCTCCACCTCGATCGACGGCGTCCCGACGAACCGGATCCGCTCGAACAGGGAATGGAAGTACGCGACGTAGAAGTCGACCACCTCGCGAAGCGGTCCGGCATCGTCCTCGAGATCGAGCTCGAGCTGGAGGCGGGCGTTCCGGAGGCGATATTCGGACGTCCGGGAATCGTGCGGCCGGCGCTCGAGCAGGCCGAGCTCCCCGAACCGATGCAGGAACTTCGACGCGGTCGAGATGTGGATGTGCAGGGTCCGCGCGACCTCGCTCGAGAGATGCCAGCCGCCGTCGCGCAGCGCGCGGAGGATCGATAGGCTGTGCTCCCCCGAGAGCAGGACGATCGTCTGTCGGAACGCTTGCTGGTCCATGGTGGGGAACCCACTGGGGGGGGGACTAGGCCGCACGGGCCGAACTCTATTCGTCGTGGAGCTGCGGGTTCTTAAGGGAATCCCCGGGATTCTCACCTCCGATTATGATCGGCCAGAACGAAACATCGGTCGCGCGAAGTGCCGCGCGGACGCGACGACGCGATCCTGGGACGAATGGCCGTCCACGCATCGGGACGGCCGCGATTCCCGACCGTTGGAAGCAAGGTTGAAGTAGAGGCATCCAATTCCGCCGTCCTACGGCCGTCCCCGCCCGACAGTGGATACTATCGACCGCGGCCTGCCCTGGGACCCGCGATGCGGTACACGCGATTTGAGAAGGCCCGGATCATCGGAGCGCGGGCGCTGCAAATCAGCATGGGATCGCCAATCCTCGTGGACGTACCACCGGGCGTCGTCGACCCGATCGAGATCGCGTGGGTCGAGTTCAACAGCGGTGCGATCCCCATCACGGTGAAGCGCGAGATGTAGTTTGGTCGTCCCGGGCCTCGGAACGCCCGAGGTCCGTACGATCGGACGCCGACGGAACTCCCCCGGAAGGACGAGTGGCGGACGCTGTGCCCCAGAATCCCCCGGGGGGCGGAGTCTCGAATCGATGTGTTTATATAGAACCGCATACACATAATTGGCCGTCTCTACCGACATCCGGAGGTGGAAGAGATGGTACGGAAGAACAAGCCAGTGTCCAAGGAGGAGACGAGCCTGGCGCGGCCGATGACGGACTCGCCGCTCACTTGGTTCGACGAGATGGACCGATGGTTCGACGAGTTCCGCCGAGGCGTCGAAGAGCGCTTCTGGGGCCCTCTCGCCCGCTGGGGCGAATCCGGGCTCCGAGTGCGGCAGCCGCTCGTGGACCTGATCGACGAAGGCTCCGAGTTCGTCGTGCGCGCGGAGATTCCGGGCGTCGCGAAGGAGGACATCGACCTGAACGTCACGCCGCACGGGATCGAGATCCGCGCGAAGACGGAACGCTCGCGGGAGGAGAAGGACAAGGAGTATTACTTCCAGGAGCGCAGCTACCAAGCGCTTGGCCGGTTCCTCTCGTTCCCGGAGGAAGTCAAGGCAGAGCTCGAGGCCGCGACGCTGGAAGACGGCGTCTTGGAGGTCCGCGTCCCGAAGAAGGAGCCGACCCAGCCATCAAAGCCCGTCAAGGTGCGGGTGGACTGATCCGCCCTCTCTCCCTTTCTTTTGCGTGTTTCCGGAGGGAACGCCGTTCCATGAGTTCAAGTAACCCCGATTCCTTGCGACGCCGCACCGCCGCCGGCTTCGCGGCGCCCGGTGAGAGGAGACGTGCCCACTATGGCGAGCGGCCGTGAGAAATTCCTTCGGGTCGCCGAGGCGAAAGCGGCAGATGCCGGCCGCGGGAGCGTCCGCCTGGACCCCGAGGTCATGAAGATCCTCGAGCTGAAAGAAGGAGACATCGTGCTCATCGAAGGCGCGAAGTCCACCGCGGCAAGCGTTCGGCGCGGGTACCCGGAGGACGCGAACCGCGGCGTGATCCGCATGGATGGGATGCAGCGCCGAAACGCGGGCGTGGGCATCGACGACAAGGTGGGCCTGCGCCGGGCGCTCGCACGCCCCGCGGAAAAGGTCTCCCTTGCGCCGACGGAGCCGATTCGGATCATGGGCGGGGAGCAGTACATGGCCCAAGTCCTCCGGGGACGGGCGATCACCCGCGGGGACGTGATCAGCGTGAGCGTCATGGGCCGAAAGTTCGACTTCGTCGTCACGTCGTTCTCGCCCGGCGCCGACGCGGCCGTCGTCGAGGCGAGTACGGAGGTCAAAATCGCGGAGAAGCCAATCAAGGAGGAAGAGGCGAAAGTCCCGAAGGTCGACTACGAGGACATCGGCGGGCTTGGGGTGGAGGTCCGCAAGGTCCGAGAGATGATCGAGCTCCCCCTCCGGCATCCGGAGCTGTTCGAGCGGCTCGGCGTCGAGGCGCCGAAAGGCGTGCTCCTCCATGGGCCGCCGGGGACGGGGAAGACACTCCTGGCGAAGGCGGTCGCATCGGAGACCAACGCGAACTTCCACTCGATCTCCGGCCCGGAAATCATGTCGAAGTTCTACGGGCAGAGCGAGGAGAACCTGCGGGACATCTTCAAGCAGGCGGAGGAGAACGCGCCGAGCATCATCTTCATCGACGAGCTGGATTCGATCGCGCCGAAACGAGACGAGGTCACGGGCGAGGTCGAGCGTCGGGTCGTCGCCCAGCTCCTCGCCCTCATGGACGGCCTGCAAGCGCGCGGCAAGGTCGTCGTCATCGGAGCGACGAATCGACCGAACGCGCTCGATCCGGCGTTGCGGCGTCCCGGCCGGTTCGACCGTGAGATCGAAATCGGGGTGCCCGACCGCGACGGCCGGCTCGAAATCCTGCAGATCCACACCCGCGGCATGCCGCTCTCGAAGGACGTGGACCTGAAGGAACTCGCGGGGCTGACACACGGGTACGTCGGCGCGGACCTCGCCGCGCTGTCGAAGGAGGCCGCGATGCGGTCCTTGCGGCGGATCTTGCCGGACATCGATCTCCAAGCCGACTTAGTCCCACCGGAGGTCTTGAACAAGCTCGAAGTCACGCGAGACGATTTCCTGCAAGCGTACCGGGAGATGGAGCCGTCCACGTTGCGCGAGGTCCTCATCGAGAAGCCCAACGTCCGCTGGGAGGACATCGGCGGCCTCGACGAGGCGAAACAGGAATTGCGCGAGTCGATCGAATGGCCGCTGCGGATGAACAAGGTGTTCGCTCACTTCGACGCCCGGCCGCCGCGGGGCATCATCATCTTTGGACCGCCGGGCACCGGCAAGACGCTCCTGGCGAAGGCGGTCGCCACGGAATCCGAGGCGAACTTCATCTCCGTCCGCGGCCCCGAGTTCATGAGCAAATGGGTCGGCGAATCGGAGCGGATGGTGCGCGAGACCTTCCGGAAGGCGAAGACCGCCGCGCCGTGCGTCATCTTCTTCGACGAGGTCGATGCGATCACGCCGGTCCGGGGCGGCGCCGAGGATTCCCAGGTCACGGAGCGCGTGATCTCCCAGATTCTCACGGAGATGGATGGCCTCGAGGAACTGCACAACGTCACCGTGATCGCCGCGACGAACCGCATGGACCTCGTGGACCCCGCACTCCTCCGGCCCGGGCGCTTCGACCGGCACATCTACATCCCGCCGCCGGACCTCGCGACCCGCAAGGCAATCTTGGAGATCCACACGCGGAAGAAGCCGCTCGCGAAGGAAGTCGACCTGAACGACATCGCACGACGGACGGACAAATACACGGGCGCGGAACTCGCCGCCGTGTGCAACGAGGCCGCGATGCTCGCGATTCGCGAGACCGCGACGGAATATCCGAACCTCGATGAGACGGCGCTGAAGAAGGTGACGATCGAGAAGAGGCATTTCGAAGCCGCGTTGAAGAGAGTCCAGCCGCAGACGGGCGACCCGTCCCTCTACAGCCGGATGCCGTCGCGGTTCCCGGAGAGCCCCGAAGTGAGCTAAAGCATTAAGTCGCGGCGCGGGGAATCGCCGCCGATGGCGGCCTCCGCTCCCGGCAAGTTGATCCTCTTCGGAGAGCACGCAGTCGTCTTCGGCGAGCCCGCCCTTTGCACGGCGATCAACTTGCGCGCGGAGGTCTTCGTGCGCCCGCACAAGGTGTGGCGGGCGGACGGAGGGTCGATCGACGAACCTCGGTATCGATACGTGAAGGCGGCGATCGTCAAGGCGAAGGTCCGGAGCCCGATGTGGGTCGAGGTACGCTCGATGGTGCCGAGCGGGGCGGGCCTCGGATCGTCCGCCGCGGTCACGGTCGCGACCCTCGGTGCGCTCCACGGGACGAAAGGAGCCCTCGACGCGCCAACGATCGCCAACGAGGCGTTCGAGGTCGAGCACGAGGTCCAAGGCCGGGCGAGTCCGATTGACACGAGCACCGCGACGGCGGGCGGGGCGCTGCTCGTCCTCCGCGAGCCGCGGCAGGACCTCCTGTGGACGATCGAGCGCGACACGCGACGGTGGTGCCTCCACCGGGCGAGCCTCCCGGACCTCGATTTCGTGATCGGCAACACGGGCGTCAGCGCCGCGACCGGGCCCCTCGTAGCCAAGGTCAAGGAACGCGTCGATCGCGACGCGAAGGCGGCGGAGATGGTCCGGGAGATCGGTCGGATCACGCTCGACGGACTCGCCGCGCTGCGGCGGCAGGACCTCGTCGAGGCGGGACGTCTGATGGATCGGGACCACGCCCTCTTGACCGAGCTCGGCGTGGGCCATCCGATGCTCGACCGGCTCATCGCGGCCGCACGCCCTTCGAGCTACGGCGCGAAGCTCACCGGCGCCGGCGGAGGCGGGAGCATCGTGGCGCTCACCGACCGGCCCGAGGAGACCGCGGGGGCGATCCGCGCCGCGGGCGGGAAGGCGTTCGTCGTACGGCCCGAATCGGTTGGAGTGACGAAGCTGCCATGATGCCCGCGAAGGCGCACAAGGTCCGCGCGACGAGAGGAGAGAAGGCCGCGGCCCCCGGAACTCTCGTCGTCGAACACGCCACGGAACTCCTCACGCTGCGCGGTCCACCCGGGCCGCGGGCGGGGGCGGCCGCGGCGGAACTCGGAATCGTGGAGGACGGAGCCGTTTACGTGGAGGGGGACCGGATCGTCGACGTCGGGACGGCCTCCGACGTCCAATCGAGGCATCCCCGCGCCGACGTTCGGATCGACGCGGCGGGCTGCGTCATGATGCCAGGCTTCGTCGACGCGCATACGCACACCGTCTTCGCGGGTTCGCGCGAGCACGAGGTCGAGTGGAAGGCGCGGGGCCTCGGCTACGCCGAGATCGCCGCTCGCGGGGGAGGAATCCTCTCCACGGTCCGCGCGACGCGGGACGCCTCGGAGGACGAACTCGTCCGCACCGGTTCCAAACGATTGCGATCGATGCTCGCTTCCGGGACGACGACGCTCGAAGTCAAGACGGGATACGGACTGCGGACGGACGATGAAGTGAAGATGCTGCGCGCCACCGCCCGCGCCGCGTCCCTTGCCGGCGTTGACGTCGTGTCGACGTTCCTCGGGGCCCACGCAATCCCGCCGGAATACGATGGCCGTCCAGATGCCTACGTCGACTTGGTGTCGGGCGAAATGCTCGAAGCCGTCCAGGCGACTGGCCTCGCCACCTTCTGTGACGTGTTCGTGGACGAGGGGTACTTCACGCCGGAGCAGGCTCGGCGAATCCTCGAGAAAGCGAAGGTCGCGGGCCTGCTTCCGAAGATCCACGCGGACGAACTTGCCGAGACCGGCGGCGCCGCGCTCGCTGCGGAGCTCAGCGCGGTGTCCGCGGACCACCTCGCGCACGCGTCCGGGGACGGGATCGACGCGATGGCCCGCGCCGGCGTCATTGGCGTGCTCCTCCCGGCTACATCGCTCGCCTCTCGACTCCCGTTCGCGGACGGACGGCGACTCGTCGCGGCCGGGGTGCCGGTCGCCTTAGGGACGGACTTCAACCCGAACTGCTGGTGCGAGTCGTTGCAACTGGCCGCTGCGCTCGCCTGCCATCACAACGGCCTCGTTCCTGCGGAGGCGATCGTCGCGTCCACAATCAACGCAGCACATGCGGTCGGCCGCGCTGGCGACGTCGGGAGCCTCGAACCCGGGAAGCAGGCCGATCTCCTCGTCCTGGACATCCCGTCCCATCGTCACTTGGGTTATCGGATCGGAGGAAATGCCGTCCGGACGGTCGTGAAGAGGGGTCGCGTCAACGCCGCGTCCCGCTAGTTCGGACGCCGTCATGTGCCGGGCGCACCTTCTTGCCGACGAATCGGCATCTGGCCGGGGCGGATCCCGATGATCGCTCGAACCTGGCACGGGGTGACGGACAAATCGAAGGCCGACGACTACTCCGACTACCTTGAAGAGAGCGGAGTCAAGGAGTATCGCAAGACGAAAGGCAACCAAGGCGTCTATGTCTTGCGACGGGATGAGGGCGAGCGGACGCACTTCCTGCTGATCTCACTCTGGGACTCGTTCGACGCAATCCGACGATTCGCGGGTCGGGACATGGAGAGGGCCGTCTACTATCCGCGGGATCGGGAATTCCTCCTCGAGCTGGAACCTCGCGTCTCGCACTACGAAGTGCTCGTCTCCCCAGAGGCGGTCCGCTAACCGTCGGCGGTGGGCTTACGGCGGTTGAGAGACCGTCGCGTTCTCCAGCCGCGATCCGGCACGAATCGTCATCGAGTCCCCGATGATGCTCGAGGCGATGCGCGCTCCGTCCTCGATGATGCAGTTCCGGGAGACGACGCTGTCGACGATTTCCGCGGCCGCCCCGACGACGCTGCCCTCCAATACGATGCTGTTGCGGACCACCGCCTTGGCTTCGACCCGCGCGCCTTCGTACAGGCAGGCGTTGTCCGCGACGCTGCCGCGGCGCAAGAGCGCGCCGGGCCCGACGTAGCACGGGCCTCGGATCGTGACGCCGTCCTCCACGCGGGCGGCGGAGTCGAGGATCACAGGCCCTTCGCTCGCGATCCCGGCCCGCCGGAGCGGCTTGCCCTCTCGCCGCACGATTTCCATGCTCGCCTTCCAGAGGTCGTGCGGCCGCCCGATGTCCATCCAAACGCCATCGAGCTTGGAGCCGTGGAGCGGGACGCCCTTCGCGAGGAGCTTCGGGAACAGGTCTTTCGCGAAATCGAACTTCTGGTCCGCCGGGATGAAATCGAGGATCTCCGGCTCGAGCACGTAGATGCCTGCGTTCGCGAGGTTCGAGAACGCCTCCTCCCGCTTCGGCTTCTCGCGGAACTTCGCGATCCGGCCCTTCCCATCGAGCCCGACGATTCCGTACTGCGTCGGGTCGTCAACCTCCGTGAGCGCGATCGTCCCGACGCCGCCCCTCCGCTTGTGGAAGTCGAAGAGCGCCTTGAAGTCGACGTCGCAGAGGAGGTCCCCCATCGCGACGACGAACGTCTCGTCGATGAAGCTGCCGACCCGACGGACCGCGCCCGCGGTGCCCGCAGGATTCTCCTCGAAGCTGTAGAGGATCGACGCGTTGTAGTCGACGCCGTCGCCGATCGACTTGATCAGGGCGTCCGACAGGTACGCCGTCGTCACGATGATCTCATGGAATCCGGACGCCGCGAGGGAGCGCAGGACGTAGTCGATGCACGGCCGGCCGGCGACCGGCATCAGCGGTTTCGGCCGT
Source organism: Thermoplasmata archaeon (assembly GCA_036395115.1). Taxonomy (NCBI): domain Archaea; kingdom Methanobacteriati; phylum Thermoplasmatota; class Thermoplasmata; species Thermoplasmata archaeon. The sequence goes on from DASWDU010000025.1 coordinate 61,338, forward strand.
TTGTAGGTGAGCGGCTTGAGCCGGGTCCCCTCTCCTCCGGCGAGGACGACGGCCTTCATCGGCCGATCTCCACGCGGCCTTTCTCGAGGAGCGCTTTCAACGCCCGGTCGGCGGAGTCCTCGAGCTTCTTCGGATCGGACAGGGCCCGGGCTTGGCGGTTCTGCGTCCGGAGGAGATCGCGGGACTCGCGCGCCTCCGTGCGCTTCGCGCCCCGAATCGAGAGGACCTTGTCCCGCATCTCGACGACCTTCGCGTGGATCTCATCGGCCTTGTCCCGCGCGGCGAGGTACGACTCGTGCTTCTCGTCGCCCTCGAAGACGAGCGCCGAGATCTCCCGCACGAGGCCGAGTGAATCGTCGTGGACGGCGCGCGCCTCCCCGCTCAGGACGAGAGCCGCTTCGTGCTCCTTCTCCGCGGCTCGGAATAGTTCCGTGATCCCGGCATCGATGTCCCGGACCTCCTTCGCGATCTTGTCTTGGTCCGCCTTCAGGGCCTCGAGATCGCGGAGGCGCTTCATCGAGCGCTTGATTTCGTCGAGCAGCTCGTTCTCTTCGCTGAGCGTGAGGGACGCGGTCTGCTGCCGCATCTCCATCTGCGAAACGCGCCGCTTCATCGCCCGAAGCTCCGCCCCGACGTCCCCGGATGCGGACCCGCGCATCTTCCGCTTCAGCTCGATGAGGGCCTTCGCCTTCCCTTGGAGTTCGTCGCGCTTCGCCCGGTGCGCCCGCGCCTTCGCAACGAGGTCGGCCCGCCGGTCCTTCAAGTCCCGGAGCTTCGGCGCGAGCTGCCGTTTCTTCTCGTGCACGAGGTCCCGCTCCTGACGGAGGAGCGAGGCTTCCTGGTTCAGGGCGGCCCGTCGCTCGAGGAGGCTCTCGAGCTTGATCTCCGCCTGTTCCATCTCAGAAAGGGTCTTCTTCCGGACCATCTGGTCCCCCAGGGCCGATTGGAGTGCGGCGATTGGCGGATTGCCCATTAACCTTTTGCACCGCGCATCGCATCGGCGATTCGACCGATCTCGTCCGGGGAGAGTTCCTCGACGCGGCGCGTCCGGAACGGGACGGAAGGGAGAATCGACTCGAGAGCGTGGGGCGTCTCGGCGAACGCCCGCCAGGAGAGCCGGAGGCCGTTCTCGACCGTCTTCCGGCGATGCGCGAACAGCGCGTCCACGACCGCGTCGAACCGGACCGGGTCCGCGATCGGGAATGGGCTTGGACGCGGGACGAGCCGGACGAGCGCGGAGTCGACGCGCGGCTGCGGGTGGAAAGCGTTCCGTGGGACCCGCTCCAGGATTTCGCATGCGGCCCGGCGGTAGACCCCGACGCTCAGCCGGGAGTAATCCGCGGTCGCCGGCTTCGCAATCATCCGCCGTGCGAACTCCCACTGGTACATCAGGACCGCCCGGTCGAACCGCTCTTCGAGCATCCGGAACGTAATCGGCGAGGAGATCTTGTAGGGCAGGTTCGACGCGAGCACGTCGAACGGCGGCCACTCGACCTTGAGCGCGTCGCCCCCAATCACCTCGACTTCGGGGAGCGAATCTCGCAGGTAGACGGCGAAACGACGGTCGGCCTCGATCGCGATGACGCGCCGCGCCCGCTCGACAAGCCTCCGCGTCAGGATGCCGAGGCCGGGACCGATCTCCAGCACGACGTCCGCGGCGCCGACGTTCGCATGGCCGACGTGGCGGTTCGCGACTCGCCCATCGATGAGGAAGTGCTGGCCCAGCCCTTTCCGGGGCCGGATCCCGAGGCGACGAAGCGTGCGGCGGGCGTCCTCGTCCACGGATGCGGCACGGCCGCCCGACGATTTAGGGTTGCGTTCCGGTCGGGCCCGCCGCGTCGAAGTCGGCCGCGCGGTACGCCTGCGTCGTGTACGTCGTCGTGGGATCGATGCGCCCGGCGGTCGGGGTGAGGGAGAGCGTTGCAAGGTACGGACCATCGAGCCCGCTCGTGCGGATGTCCGGGCCCGCGAAGACGAACTCGACCCACCGTGTGCCCTCGAGGATCCACGCCTGAGCGGAGACCTTCGCGACGTCCCCGGTCGACCCGACGGGCTGCAGGAGACCGGACACGTCGAACGCCGCGGAGACGAACACGTCGACCTCCGCGCGGATCACCAGGCTATCGTACATTCCATCGGCATCACGATCCGGCGTGAGCTCCTCGAACCGGCCCGTGTACGAGAGGAGCTCGACCGTGTCGTCGAAGTCGGTCGCGCGGTACGCGGATGTTGAGCCGCAGAGCATCTCCGGATAGGAGAGAGGTTGCGGGCGCACGAGGGACCCGCCCGGATCGGGCGCCGCGGGGTCGAGGCGGTCGTCGACCGGCCCGTACAGCGTCAGAGAGAAGTTCCACGGTCCGTCGACCCCCGCGGAACGGATCTGGTCCCCGCGGAACCGCAGGGATACGCTCGCGTCCGAGGCCGCGAGGGTGACGGTCCGGTAGGCGTACGCGATCATCGTCACGACGTCGGCGGATGGCGACATGAGGACGCCGTTCAGGCTGTAGTTCCCCTCGACGTTCACGTGGACATCGGCACGCAGCTCGAGGAAGTCCGCGAGCCCGTCGCCGTCCACGTCGACCGCCTGGTCCGTGTGACAGCCCGTGAAGTACGCGGGCCGGATGGGCGCCTCGAACGCGGAGGCGGCGTACGCTTTCGTCGTGTAGTTCCATTCGAGGAAGTCCCCGGCGGGCTCCGAGAGCAGCCGTGCGGCATCGTACACGATCACGTCCCCGAGGAAGAGCGTCGCGTGCACCTCATATGGACCGTCGACGCCCGCGCGCGCGATGTCCGTGCCAACGAAGGCCATGCGGATCGTCTGCTCGCCCGACGGGAAGAAGTACCGCTCGTTCGTCCAGGCGATCGGATATACCGCATCGCTCGTCGCGACGATCGGCGGCATCGGCGGCGGGATTCGGTACCCGGCGGCGCACGGCCCATCCACGGGCGGGCTCGAGGCCGAAAGGTCCGCGTACATCGTCCACGTCCCCGCCTGCGGCAGCGACACGTCCGCCTCGACGACGAGCCACTCGAACACACCGTTCCCGTTCGTATCGAGGCCGTAGTCTCCCCCGGCGCCATCCGCGGGAAGGAGCGCGTGGAAGCCCCACGCCGCGCCTACCGAGCCGAGGCCGAGGGTGACGACCAACACGACCGTGCGGGCGGTCCACCTCATGGTCGCACCGCGGAACGTAGAGGCCGTGCGGGATATAGGACCACGTTTCTCGTTCGGGAATCGTCTAACGACGGATATTCTCACCCATCAGTATTTGAACGGGAAATCCGGATGGGGTCGCGTGCCCGTCCCCTGGGACGCGCTGCCTTTCCAGGCCGAGGGAAGCCTCCAGTGTTGGATGGTCGCCTCGATCATCGGCGCGCTCGTCCTCGTCCTCGCCATCCTGATGGCGTACCAGCGGTACGTCGCGGGGAAGAAGCCGGTCCAGCACCTGTGCGACTACTGCGGGCACATGGTGACCGCGGTCAGCGATTGCCACCACGCCCCCGTGCGGGAGCGATTCCTGCACGGGACCTGCCTCGAGTGCAAGCAGGACTGTCGCCTCGTCTGCGCGCGCTGCAAGAACCCGCTGTGATTCCGCCGGCAACGTTATCCGATGGCGTTCGATGCAAACGGAGCCATGTCCGGTCCCCCGACGCCCGGCAAGCCGCCGCCCCCGCCGGCGCGCAGCGTCCTCCTGGCCGACGCGAAGATCACGATCGCGGCTCCGATCCCCCGGGTGTTCGAGGCGCTCGTCGACGCCGGGCAACTCGGGCAATGGTGGGCGGACGATCCGCGGGTCGAGGCCGAGCTGGGCGGCCGCTACGAAGGCACGCTTTCGGACGGCCGCGTCGAGGGTTCGATCACGGCGATCGATGGCCCGGGGAAGCTCTCGTTCATGTGGCCGATCCCCCACGAAGGCGGCTCGGTCGAGACGAGCGTCGCGTACGAACTCAGCCCAAGAGGCGCGCAGACGTTCGTGCACCTGGTCCATCGCGCCCCGAACCCCGTCCCGGGAGAGTGGCCGGGCCTGTGGGCGAGCGCGCTCGAGTCGTTGAAGACGTTCCTTGAAGGCGCCTCCGCCGGCTCCGAGTGAAGCGACCGAGGCGTCAGCCGCCGACCCACTCGAACACCGTCGCCTCGCCCTGTCCCACGCCGACGCACAGGGTCGCGAGGCCGTGGTACGGCCGCCTCTCGCGCGGCGCACGCCGACGCATCTCGTGGGCGAGCGTGCACACGATCCGCGCGCCGCTGCATCCGAGCGGGTGGCCGAGCGCGATCGCGCCGCCGTTCACGTTCGTGATCTCCGGACGGAAGCCGAGTTCCCGCATGACCCGGAGCGCTTGGATCGCGAACGCCTCGTTGAGTTCGATCAGGCCGATATCCTCGATTCGAAGGCCCGCGCGCGCGAGCGCCTTCCGCGTGGCGGGCACGGGACCGAGCCCCATCGTCCGCGGCTCGACGCCGGCCACGGCGGAGGCGACGAAGCGCAGAAGCGGCCGCAGGCCGAGGTCGGTCGCCGTGTGGTCGCTCATCACCAGGACCGCGGCCGCGCCGTCCGTGATGCCGCTCGCGTTGCCCGCGGTCACGGTGCCGCCGTCTCGGAACACGGGGAGGAGCCTCGCGAGCGCCTCGGGGGAAGTGTCGGCCCGCGGCGGCTCGTCTCGGGAGACGAGGATCGACTCGCCCCGCGGTTGCGGCACCGGGACCGGGACGATCTCTTCCGCGAACCTCCCCGCCTCGATCGCGGCGATCGCCCGACGGTGGCTCTCGAGGGCGAAGCGGTCTTGCTCTTCGCGCGGGATCGTCGGCCCACCCTCGCGCAGGTTCTCCGCGGTCTCGCCCATCGACTCGTTGCCGTATTGCGCCTTGAGGCGCGCGTTTGGGAACCGCCAGCCGAGGGTGGTATCCCACGCGGTCACGTTGCCCATCGCGCCCTCGGGGTTCTTCGGGATCGCGTATGGCGCCCGCGTCATGCTCTCCACTCCGCCGGCGACGAACACCTCGCCTTCGCCCGCCTTGATCGACCGCGCCGCCGCGTTGATCGCCGCCAGCCCCGACGAGCAGAGCCGGTTGAACGTCACGCCCGCAACGGACACCGGGAACCCGGCGAGGAGCGCCGCCATGCGCGCGACGTTTCGATTGTCCTCGCCCGCCTGATTCGCGCAGCTCATGTAGACCTCCTCGACAAGCGCGGGATCGATGCCCGCCCGCCGAACGACCTCGCGGACCACGAGTGCGCCGCCATGTCGTCGGGGCGGACGTCCGTCAGGGCGCCGTGGTGGCGGCCCATCGGCGTACGCACGGCCTCGACGATCACGGCTTCGGGCACAGGTGTCGACCTCCCTGGGTGGACCCCTCCATCGCACCGAAGGATTTGGACTTCGGGATTCGGATCGGCGCGCGATCGCTGGAGGGTTTCACCCACGCCACCGGGAGGGCTTCGGGTCCCCGAGACATACCTCTACTTAGAGGTATGACCGAGACCGGACCTCTGAGCTGGCAAGGCCCCCGACCGCGAACCTTTATCCCCGGAGGTCCGTTCGACGGCCGTGCGACTCGAGGAACGTCCGTTCGGAGGGTTCGCCCGCGGCTCCCTGCCCGTCGGCTGCCGCCAGTGCACCGACGGCGCGAAGATGGTGCTCTTCGTGACCGGCGTGTGCTCGTTCCACTGCTTCTATTGCCCGGTCTCGGACGAGAAGATGTACAAGGACGTCGTCTTCGCCGACGAGAAGCGGGTGACGCGGGACGAGGACGTCCTGGAGGAGGCCCGCGCGATCCGGGCCACCGGCGCGGGGATCACCGGCGGCGACCCGCTCGATGCGGTCGAGCGAACGTGCCGCTACATCCACATCCTGAAGGAGGAATTCGGCCCGGCGTTCCATACGCACCTGTACACGATGTCAACCGATCCGGAGAAGATCCGCGCCCTCGCGGACGCCGGCCTGGACGAAATCAGGTTCCACGTGCCGCCGGGTTTGTGGGCACGAGCGGCGTCGAGCGCCTACGTCGCGGCGTCGCGGCTCGGCCGGTCGCTCGGCGTGACGGTCGGCCTGGAGATCCCGCTCATCCCGGAGCGGGAGGCGGACCTCGTCCGGCTGATCGAATGGGCAGAGGCCGAAGGCTTGGCGTTCGTCAACCTGAACGAGATGGAGTTCTCCGAAGCGAACTTCGGCCGCATGCGCGTGCATGGGTACGAGATGAAGCACGAGCTCTCGTACGGCGTCAAGGGCGCCGACGCGGTCGCCTTGCGGATCCTCGGGCGGCGGTGGAAGACGACGGTTCACTACTGCACGAGCGGGTACAAGGACGGATGGCAGCTCCGGTCGCGCATCAAGCGACGGGCGGAGAGCGTCGCGCGGCCTTGGGATGTCATCACGGAGGACGGCACGCTGATCAAGGGCATCGTCGAAGGATCCGACCTCGACGGCCTGAAGGAGGACCTCACGCGGAGGTACCGCGTGCCGAGGGACCTCATGGGCGTCGACGGCCCGCGGAAGCGCCTTGAGATCGCGCCGTGGGTCCTCGAGGAGCTCGCTCCCCGCTTGCATCGGCCGGCGTTCCTGGTCGAGGAGTATCCGACGGCGGACGGGCTGGAAGTCGAGCGGACGCGACTCGCGTGAGACGAACGCGGCGAGACCAGGCGTCGACGCGCGCCTCGGCGTCGCCGTCGACGATGGGGAGGCGCAGCCGGACCGACGGCGTGAGGACCGCGCGGATCGAACACAGCACGGCGGTCGCGTGCGGCTCGAACCGCTCCAGCGCCTCTGTGAGCCGCCGATCCCGTTCCGCCTCCGCTGCACGGACCAGATCCGCCGAGCCGTTCGGGTCGGCCTCGCGAATCCCCGAAATCGTCGGGTCGAAGTAGCCGAAGATCCGCCGGACCTCTTCCTCGAGGAGGCCGAGGCTCTTCGCCCGGAATCGCTCGACCTCGTCCCGCATCCGATCCGTCAACCCATCCGCGGCGCGACGGTACGCGGGCTCGAGGTTCGGCCGAAAATCCGGGAGGATCGCCGGGACGACGGTGGTCTCGGCATCGTCGACGGCCCAGACCGAGTCGTCCGCGGTCGAGACCGCGAAGCGGTGGAACGCTTCCCGCTTCTCATCGGAGGCGAGCGTCGTCCGGAACGAGAAGACGAGGAGGATGTCTTCCGTGGTCTCGAGGACCTCCGGAGTCGCCGTGACAGTGAGCCCGGACGCGGCGATCGCGCCCGCGACCCACGACGTGTCGACGGTCTCGACGCGGACCGCGTCCCACCGCCCGCGTCGCGTCGCGGACGCGAACAGCCGTTCGAGGAAGTAGCTGCCCGGGGCCACGATCTCCGCGCCGAACTCGCCGACGTGCGAGGGATCGAACGCGAGTGCGAACTCCGCCCCGACCTCGAGCTCTCGCTGGACCGACTCTGGAGCTCGCACCCACAAGAGCGACTCCGCCTCGGAGACCTCTGCGCCCAGATCGGCGAGCGCCTCCCGAACGAACTCCTTTAGGCGCGTCGCTTCAGTCACGCGGCGCCTCCCCGCCAACCTCGCCGAGGACCTCCTCGTTTCGCTCCCTCACTTTATCGTACTGGTCCCGGGCGCGGACGAGGGCGTCCCCGAGCCTCCGCATCGCGGCGCGTCGCTCCTCCGCTTCCCGCAACGCCCAGACGTCGAGGAGGAGCTCCTCGAACGATCGCCGCTCGTCGAGCTGACCGAGGATGAGGTCCAGCTCGCCGACGACGAGCTCGAACATGTGGATCTTGCGGTCGAGCAGCTCCATCAGGTACGCTTCGATCGTGTCCTCCGCCCAGACGTTCACGACGTGCACCTCGCGCTCCTGGCCCAGGCGGTGCACGCGACCGATCCGTTGCTCGATCCGAAGCGGGTTCCACGGTAGGTCGTAGTTCACGACCGCGCGCGCGAACTGCAGGTTCCGGCCCTCCCCGCCCGCCTCCGTGCTCAAGAACACCTGACCGTCCTTTCGGAACGCACGGACGGCCGCGTCCTTCGCGGCGACTCCCAAGCCCCCGTGGTACGTCGCGATGCGATACCCGTCGGCCCGGAGGACCTCCTCCAAATACCGGAGGGTGCGAACGTATTGCGTGAAGACGAGCGCCTTTTCGTCGAACGTCCGCAGGAACGTCCGGAGTCGGTCCGCCTTGATGTTCGTCGCGATCGCGCGCGCATCGTCCCGGAGGCGTTCGAGCCGCTCACAGTCCTCCGGGCCGAACGTCGGACCGCGGGCGAGCCGATCGAGCGTCTCGGCGACCGCAAAGGTGCTGCTGCCGATCTCCCGCTGCAGCACGATGAGCGTGAGCCGCGCCGTCCACGGGAGCCGCCCGGAGGCGGCCCAGTACGCGTCGCGTACGAACTCCGTGACGTCGTCGTAGAGCCGCCGCTCCGCCGGTCCGAGGCGCACCGCGAAGCTATGCACCCGACGGGGCGGCAGGGTGAAGGCGATCCCTCGGCGGTTCCGGATCATGACGGCCCGGAGTCGATTGCGCAGCTCCGGCACCCGCGCCGGCACGCGACGGTCCGCGCTCGCGACGTACCGCTCAAGGAAGCCGTCGTGCGTGTGCAGCGCACCCGGCTTGAGGAGGCTGATCAGGTTGAACAGTTCCTCCATGTCGTTCTGGACCGGCGTCGCGGTCAGGAGGAGCATGTACTTCTTCGAAAGGCCGGAGACGAAGCGCCAGTTCAAGCTCGTGCGGTTCTTGAGGCGATGCGCCTCGTCGACCACGACGAGGTCCCAGGATCGGGCCTGCGCGGCCCGCCGGTGCGCCGCGCGCTTCGCCGTGTCTATCGACGCGATGAGCAGTGGCCGACGCTCCCAGTCGCCGGCCGAGCGGAGCACCTCGAACGGGAGGGAGAACTTCGTCTCCATCTCCTCCCGCCACTGCGACGTCAGCGAGGGCGGCGTGAGGATGAGCGCCCGACGGACCAGGCCGCGGATCGCGTACTCCTTCAGGATGAGGCCCGCCTCGATCGTCTTCCCGAGGCCGACCTCGTCCGCGAGGACGGCGCGGCCGTGCAGATCCCGCAGGACGCGCATCGCGGTGCGCTCCTGGTGCTCGTACCGGCGCACGCCGCGGAGGGACGGCCACGCGAGGAGGCGGTCGAAGCCGTCGACCAGGGAGAGCCGATGCGCCTCGCCGTTCAGTCGCCACGCGCGCGGGCCGTCTCCCGGCGAGCCGAAGGCGCGGGCGAGGAGTTCCGGATCGGACGGGCTGAATTCCAGGGCGAGAGCGGCCTCTGCCGAGGAAGCCTCCCGGCCGGGGGAGGACATAGAGGGGGATCCCTTCACCTGCCACCGCAGGCGGCGCGGAATTACCGAGAGCGATAATAATCGTTTCCTTACGCCCGGGCAGAGATAACAAGGTGAAATGGCACGGTCGCCTTATCCGCCGTCCGTCCCCATCATGCCCGCCCGCTTGGGCGGGCACTTTCCCCATGTTCGCTCGGCTGGACGTGGTGCGGTCTAATTTCCTTGTTTCTATTTTTCTCCTCATTTTTGAGAATCTTGGGGATCCACCGGCGTAGGGTGAGCAAGTTCTGCTCAGGAGGTGAAACACGAGCACGGTGCAGGAATCGTGGCAAATTGATGGGCAGTGGGCGAAGCGCTTCTGCGCTGGCATGGAGAGGTGCCCGGAGTGCGGCAGCAAGCATGTTGAGCTGGAGTATTCCCCCTGCGGCGTGTGAGTCGCTGCCGCTGCATGTCTTGCGGGGCCGCTTGCGTCCCGATACAGATTGCATGGGACCAGGTGGACCCTTGAGGACCGGACAAGCCGTCATGTCCGCCCAATTCGGGCAGGCACGTTCCCATCTTGGTTGTCCTGCTGACGCTGGGTTGCGTACACGCTCAGACCGGGCGTCCTGCAGCCAAGACCGCGAGCACGATCCACATGCAGAACAACAGCACATCGACCACCATTAACATCGCGAATAGTCGCACGGAAGACGAAGCGGAGATGACCAGGTTCGCCGGACTTGCTGTCCGCCATGTCAAGCTTGATTCCAGCTTCGGTCATTCAGGCATCGTAGGTGGTGGCGCTGGTCCTGCTCGACTGTCTCGGCGGTCCTCATGCTTGCAATTCGTGCATACCCAAGCCTGTATTTCGGGGCGCATCGCGCCCCCACACCAGTTGCAGGTTCGGGCTGCCTGCTCATGAGCGAGCCGCCCTGAAAGCAGGAGAATCGAAACATTTGCGGTCTCTACCAGCGCCAAGGGGAGGATGACCCAAGTGCGGACCGGCTCCACGATTGTGACTACCCCGACCAGACTTAATGCCATCGAGGGTACAAGGAGTAGTTGAGTGATAGCAATGCCCCACTGCATCGCGGTCGCATTTCGGCTGTAGAAGTTTTGAACACCTTCGCGCCACGTCATGCCTTCACCAGTAGAGGCCTGCGCCGCACTTCGGACACGTCTTGGAATTCTTTGGTATCGATTGGCCGCAGTATGGGCACGGCTGGTTAGCCAGACCGGAGAGAATCGCTACGAGCGCCCCGATGCCGATGAGGCCCAGGATGAACGCGAGAACCTCCTCCGCGCCGCTCCCTTTACCTCCGTTGGACATGCTATCCCATGGGGTAATGCCGTCCCATCCTCATCAACAATTGCGGACCGACGCGGCGGTTAGGCCACTTTTGCGGGCTTGACGGACCTATGACTCGGAGGATGCCAGGCCCGGAGGATGTGTCCCGAGACCACATCGATGCAACCGTGATGGATCTCGTCCACGGGAAACCGGGGAGGCGCGGGAGTAACTTCAGACGCAAGCTTCGCGACGGGGGGTCTTCGCCATCGGTTGATTACGGCCCTTCACGTGACCTTGTCCATCACCTGAAGAAACCGATCGTGTAGCTTAACCAACCGAGAACGAACGCCGAAGTCGAAGATGTCCTTGGCCGGATTACGAGGTCGCGAGCTCTCTTCCGCTCAAATCGCTCGTCATGTCCCGACGGGCAAAGGTACCTCCGTGGAGAAGACCTCGAACGTGAACAAGTCGAGAACGCGAACCCACACGAGCCGTCCGCCGTCGTAGAAGCACCGTCTCTCCGAACCGTTGCTCGTTAACCGCTCGAACCTCTGGACCGACGTCGAGACCCGGATAGATCGCGTTTGTGAGTTCCCGCAGGCATGGAGAGCAACCGGGCCGCGACAATCCGAACTTAGGTCCTAGCTGACCAGTTGCTTGAACCTCGGGCTTCCGCGCAGATTCTCAAAGTCATTCTCGTCTAGGGCACGTTCCGAAAGGGTAGGATCAAGCTCGATGGCTTTGCCAAGGTCCGACAAAGAGTCGTCAAGCTTTCCGAGTCTCGATTCAAAACACGCCCTGTTGTAGTATGCGAAGTCAGCCTTCGGCTCCAGAACTAGGATCTCGTTGCAAATCGAAATGGCTTTCTCCTGATCTCCGCTCCGACTCAGCACCATTGCCTTGAGATTCATCAGGCCCAGATTCATCGGATCCGCCGCTAGAAGCCCTTCAATAATTGAAGACGCATCATCCAGTCTGCTCAATTCATAGAGAGCGATTGCCTTTTCCTCAAGGGCTTCCATATGTTGGGGGGCGTTTTCGAGGACCTCCTCGAAACACTGGAGGGCGTCTTCATGCCTCCCCAATCTCAAATAGCATGTTCCCTTGAGCAATATAGCGTCATGGTCGTCAGGCTCTAGTGCCAAAGCTCTTTCGAACGAGGCGATCGCACTATCATAGTTCCCGGTGTTGAGGAGAGCCCGCCCCCGGTTGTCCCAGGCGCTCCAGACTTCAGGACCCAAGTCCACCGCCTTTTGAAGACATTCGAGAGCGTTCCCGAAATTCCCCAGGTGTATGAGGGTCCTGCCTCTCTGCTCCCAGGCAACGGGCAACCGGGGCCTGATTTCTGTCCATTTCTCAAAACACTTCAGCGCATTCTGGTAGTCCTGCCTCTGGAAGAATGCTAATCCCTTGTTCGCCCAGGCAATCTCCGAGTTTGGATTCATGCGGATAGCCTCGTCGTATTTTGCCTGCGCAACCTTGAAGTCTCCCTTCTCCTTTAGAGCGTTCGCTTCCGTGGTTATCTGAACTTCATCTCTCAACAGGATTTCGATGCCCAGAACGAGCAGCTTGGTCCTCAGCGATTCTATGTTCTTGCTGATTGCGGAAAGGTGTGCCTGGTCCTTGACTGTGGCTTGAATGACGAACCCGGTTTTCAGCCAATCTACGTTTACACGAAATCTGATTGAGCTGGGGTCGCCAAGGTAGAACCGGCTTTCCATTTCAGCCGGCGTAAATGAAAACACAGTAACCCATTCGCCGGGCTTCACCTCCTTGGAGCGGAACTTTCCGCCGAAAATTACTCTCTTTGCCTTGGTTCTTTTCGGGCCCTGCAACAGGACCTCAGCGTCGAATCTGACGTTTGTTTCGTACTCCGGCAGGTCTTTCAGAAAGACATGAGTGAGTTTGGTCTCGACGTTCGCGTCAATCTGGTCAGGAATTCCAAACTGAAATTCCGTAATGCCTTTCGAAAAGGCGAAGTATTTCAGATACAGAACATCAAACTGGCCACCGGAGAAGCTAAGCTTTCTTTCTCCGTCCTCGGTGATTCCCTTTCCTATAAGTTCCTCAATAATCGCACCATAAAAGGAAACCTGGTTGCTCAGTTGTTCTAGTGGATGACGGTCGATTTCGGAGAGCACCATGAAGCGGGATAATTGTTCGGTAGTTGCCGATGGACATTCCAAACTTGCCAAGAGGGCCTTTAGCTGGTCCGGATAACAGCGGCGCACAATGTCGGCGACCTTGTAGCCTCCTCCTTCTCTGAGACGATCCAACTCGATCAGCACATTGTCGAGGACCCCTACATCGAGGGCTATTTGTGGCGTCGAGGCCTCCTTGTGTTTCTTGTACATATAGTGCGAGATGAGCTGGACTTCGTATGGATTTCCACCGGTGATCATGTGGATTTCCGCGACGCTCCCCAAGTTCACAAGTTGCTTCTCTTCCTCGGAGAGAGGCTTCAGAATGCACTCCTTTGTCTCTTCAAGGCTGGCGAAGTTGCCGACGCCTATCCTCTTGAAGAATCTCGGTATCGGCGAGAACACTTCGCTAATCGCCGGGAACATGCTCTCCGTCCCCGCGAAGACTAGCATGTAGCCGTCTATGTCGCTGAAAGTGTTTCTCAGTTTCTGCAACACTGTTTCGTTCTTTGACAGGAGATCGCACTCGTCGAACAGCAGTGCTATCGCTGGGATTTCGTGCTTCTTGGCTTCTTCCCAGAGCCTCTTGAGATCGTGGACAAGGACTTGCTGCGACAAGGTGCCCTCGTTGTTCTTCTTCACACCTATATAGGCCGTACCGAAGAGTAGAGGAATTTCCACGTTTGCATCGAGCATGTCCACAATCTTTCTGAATTGCTTGTAAACCTTGCCGCCGAGGCCCTCAAACATCCCAAGCTCCGCCCCGTTCGTCATGATTCCATCGATGACTTCCTTGAACAGAATCACCTCATTGCTGGAAGACTCCGCGTTGAGGGAGACCTTGACCACGAGGATGCCCTTCTTCTTGGCGAGGTGCTCGATGACGTTGAGAAGGCTCGTCTTTCCGGCGGCTCTTGCACCAATCATGGCAAGATTATGGAACACTGGTCGCTCGCCACGAGACAGCTCGAGATAGTACTCGATCTCAGCCAGCTCCTTCTGTCTGCCCGCAAACAGCTCGGGATTCCTCACTGGCTTTGTAAAATCGTAGGGATTGGCGAAGGATTGGCTCACAAGAAAATGTATGGTCGCTGAAGGTTAAATCCTTTCCACGGGATGCCGGAAGGCGCCGGGCTCCCCGGCCTAGAGGAACTTTTCTCTCCAGACTCACATGTCCGGGGCCGCGGGGGCCGCGGGCTCCGAGGGGGCTGCGCGTCGGCCGCGGAATAGGGACGGCAGGATCGCAATCGTGTTGAGCCCCGCCAGCCAGAGGTACGTCGTCCGGATGCCCTGCGCGAAGAGGAGGCGCTCCGCAGAGGAAATCGCGCCGGGGTCCCCGGACGACAGGATCTGCGTCACGAGGTCGTACCGCACGGTGAAGGTCAGGATGAGGATCGCGAGGTTCAGGCTCACGGTGTATCCGACGTTGAAGAACGTCGCGCGGAACCCGGACGCGATGCCGCGCCGCTCCGGCGGGACGGAGCCCATGATCGAGCTGATGTTCGGCGACGCGAAGAACCCCAGCCCGGCCCCAAACAGCATGATGTAGACGACGAGGTGGGAGTACGGGGTGGAGGCGTCCGTCGTCGAGAAGAAGTACAGGGAGAGGCTGATCGCCGCCAATCCGGTCGTCGTGAAAGGAACGTGGCCGTACTTGTCCGAGAGGCGACCACTCAGGGGGCCGCACGCGAGGGTCGCGACGTCCATCGGGAGGATGAGGACGCCGGCGGTGAGGGGGCTCAGCCCGAGGACGAGCTGGAAGTACAAGCTGAGGAGGAGCAGGACCGCACCGAAGGCGATCGCGTTCAGGAGCTGGGCGACGACGCCGCCCGTGAACTCCCGAATGCGGAGCAGGCGTAGGTCCAGAAGCGGATGCGGGTTCCGGCGCTCGACGTACGCGAAGACGCCGAGGCTCGCGAAGGAGACGGCGAAGAGCGCGCCGACGATCCGCGCCTCCCCGACGCCGTACGCGGCGAGGGTGAGGGCGAGCAGGAGGGCCAGGATGAAGCCGGTGAAGCTCACGAACCCGGCCCAGTCGATCGGCGCGCCGCGGTCGAGCTTCGCGATCTCCCGCAGCCGGAAGTGCGCCCACGCGGTCCCGAAGATCCCAATCGGGACGTTCACATAGAAGAGGGCCCGCCAATCGAGGATCGATAGGATGATGCCGCTCACGGTGAGGCCGGCCATGGAGCCCATCCGGAACGCGACCTGGTTGATCCCCAGAGCTAGTCCCAGTTCGTCGGCGGGCGTCGCGTCCACGATCATCGCAGCGCTGTTCGTGAAGAGAATCGCGGAACCGAGGCCCTGTAGCGTCCGGAACCCAATCACCATCGCCGGATCCGTGGCGAGGCTCGTCAGGAGCGAGCCGACGGTGAAGACTGCGAAGCCGCTCGTGTAGAGCTTCACGCGGCCGACGATGTCGGAGATCCGGCCGATGAGCAGCAGGGCGACCGTGCTCCCGAGGACGTACGCCTGGGTGATCCAGATCGCCTGCTCCGCGTCCGCGCCCAAGCTCGCGGCGACGCTCGGGAGGCCGACGATGACGATGCGCGAGTCGAGGCCCGCCATGAGGACGCCGACGATCGTGACCGTCAGGACCGTCCACTTGTACTCGATCCGAACCGCCTCCGTCCGCTGACGTGTAAGACCCGATTCGCGCGGGCTTCCGGGTTGGCGCGCGACGAAGCGACCGGGCTACCTGAACTTTCCTATTCGGCGCCGGTGACAACGCGGCGCCGCGAGCCGGTCAGGCCACGCTGACGCTCTGGATCGGATGGTGGCGGGCGATCAGATCGCGCGAAACGCGCAGATTGCGGCCCTCTTTGCCGATCGCCCGACCCTTCTTCGTGGCCTCGACGGTCACGGTCGCGTGGGTGATGTCCCCGCGTTGCTCGAGCTGCACGGACTTGACGTCGTAATTGCGGAAGACGTTCGCGACGAACTTGTCGGGCTGGTCGGAGTACTCGACGACGTGGATGTCCTTGTTCATGAGTCGCTTCAACTTCGCGATGTTCTCGCCCTTCTTCCCGATCGCCTTGCCGATGTCGCCTTCCTTGACGACGAAGATGAGCTTGTCGCCCGCGTCGACGCAGTCGACGACGGTCGTGCGGGTGAGATCTTGGAAGAGAGCGACGTACCTGATCGTCTGCTCGTCGAAAACGATCTCTGCCATGCGAATCCTAGACGCTCAGGATGTTCGACTCCCCGGGGCTGATGACCGCGACGGCGGCGACGGAGAACGGCACGCCGCATGCGGCCCCGAGGTCGACGTTCGTCCCGGAGAACCGGAACGTCCGGACTTCGCCGAGGGCGTCCGCCGCAGCCTCCGGGCAGTTGGACGCGAGGACCACGAGCTTCGCTGCCTTCGCTTTCGTCGCGCGACGGACCTCCCGCAAGCCGAACCGGACGTCGCCCGTGTCCGTGGCGACGCGCAGCGCTCGGGAAATGTCGATCACGGGACGACCTCCTCGATCGGTTCTTCCGACTCCGCGGCCGGCGGAGGCGCCGGCGGCACCGCGGGCTTCACCTTCGGCACGGTGGCGGCCTTCGGCAATCCCGCCGGAGGCTTGTAGACCAAGTTCACGGCGCCGGTGCCGAGCGTCACGGGCTGGCCCACGATGACGTTCTCCGCGACGCCGTCCAGGTAGTCGACTTCGCCGGTGATCGCCGCCCGCAGGAGATGGTGCGCCGTAATCTCGAAGGCGGCGCGGGCGAGCACGGAGGACTTGCGGCCGGAGATGCCGTGGCGGCCGATCGCCTTCACGTCGCCGTCGTTCGTCATCATGTCCGACACGAGCATGATGTGGCGAATGTCGACGGTCAGGCCTTGCTCCTGCAGCGTGTTGTACGCCTCATTGACGATTGCGTTCCGGGCGGCCTCGATCCCGAGGACCTCGTAGATCTCCTGAATCGAGTTCGTCGTCGTCCTCGACGCGTCGACGTACGGGAGTTCGAGGATCTTCGAGAGGTTCGATCCCTCCGTGTAGATGACGTACCCGTCTCCGCGTTTTCTGATGATCGCCCGCTGGATCCCGTCGATCCCTTTGATCTTCATCGTGCGGACTTGCTCGACGAGCCGCTGGAGCTTCTTGAACGACGGCTCGCCCGCTTCGACGACGAGCGCTCTCGTCTTTCGCTCCGCGTTCCCGACCTGGCGCTTGACCTCCTCGACTTCTCCGAACTTCTTCATCTTCTCTTCGAGCTCGGTCCACGTCACCCCGCGGACCTTCATCCGGTGCTCGTCCGGATACGCGAGGACCCGCATGTTCACGAGATCCGTCTCGATCGACGCGATGTCCTCCATCGACGTCATCTCGATCTCGGTCGCGATCTTTCGCATCTTCTCGAGGTCGTTGTGACCGGTCTTGACGAACAACTCCATGATCGGCGTGGACGGCACGCGCCGCGCATCGACGATCTCGATGAGCCGCGGCAGGCCGAGCGTGACGTTCATCTCGGCGACGCCCGCATAGTGGAACGTCCGCATGGTGTTGTGCGTGACGACGCCCTCCGCGGTGGTGAAAGTCTCGAGCCCGGGCACCGACAAGTCGTAGACGGGCATCGCGGGAGGGGGAACGTTCTCGATTTCGACGATTTCGTCCCACAGCACGTCCTCGTCGACGAGGGCGCGGAGTTGTCTCAACTCGGCGTCGACGCGAATCCCGAGTTCCTCGGCACGTGCCGCGAATCGTTCGATGTAACGTGCGAGCGTCGCGCGTCCAATATGTTGGCGGCGCGTGAAATTGTTTACGTAGCGCGTTGGGATGTGGAGCTTCCGCGCAAGGTGTCGCAGGACGGGTCCAAACCCGCTGACCATGTCGACCGCGTCGTATGAGTACCGTCCGCGTGGCCGGGCGCAGAGCCAATCGAGGTGCTCCCGTTTCTCCTCCGATTCGAAGCCGATGGCATCTCGGAACGCGGGGGCGTATCGGGCGGGGATCGAGAGGGTCGTCTGGCGACCTTGGACGCCCTTCGTCGACACGATCCCGAAGCGGGCGAGGAGGAGGGCCACCCCGTCGAGGAGCTCCATCGAATTTGAGCTCGCGCGGATCGCGCCGCGGTCGACAGATACGTTGCCGTCCCCCTCGAAGTAGGCCCGGAGGAGCGCGGCGACGCACGCCTCGGTCGCACCGAACATGAAGTCCGGAATCCGCTTGTGCTCCGAACCGGTGCCGCACGAGGACCGGAGGAACTCCGCGAGGACGACGGATCGAAGGTGTACGTCGTGGCCCGGCGCGAAGCCTCGGTCGTTATCATACTCGGCGTATCGCACGCCGAGTCCATCCGCCACGGACCGAGTCCTGCGAAGGAACGGCTCGTTCGTGTTCGAGATGTTCACGTAGTACCGGGCGGCCCAGCCTTCGGAGAGATAGGCGCCCAGGAGCCACCCGACCGAAGCGTCGAGGGAGAGCTTCTCGGGGACCCTTGCGCGGCTATGGTTTTGGAAGGGGTATGTGTACCCGTCGTCGATGTCGAACTCTCCCCTGCCACGGAGTTGGCGCGAGAGGGCGTCGAGACCGACCGGCACGATGAAATCCCGGCCGAAGCCTCGTCGCCACGAGCGACCCATGGCCCTCGCCTTCGCGACCTCGCTCCCGTACCAAAAGCGGTCTCGAGGGAGAATCTCACGGAGCTCGAGGCAGTCGGCCGGGGAAGGCACAGACCACCGTCGGACCACAGGGACGCGATCGCCCCGCCGCAGCTCGTGGCCGAGAACGGGGACAAGGCGTCCCTCGCGTCGGCTGATGAACGAATGGTTCGCGGTGGCGGTGACATCCCGGCCGGATCGGGTCCGGATCCGGAGGAGCCCCTCCCTGTGGACGTGGCGGCTCGCGGAGCGCACGGGCTTCCACACGACCTTGCCGTCTTCGGTGAGGCTCGGCACCTCAATCGAGGCGCCGTGCGGAAGGTCGCACCACTCGGTCGGGCCTTCGCGGGCAACGCTCCAGCGGCCCATCAGTCCGTCCACGAATGGACCGATTGGGACCACGCGCACGCGACCCGCCTCGCGTACGATGATCCTCTCCTCGTACGGGATGCTCATCTGGGTGCCCGGTTCGCCGATCGACTGGGCGGACACGATCCCCGCCGATTCGTTCGCGTCGATCGCGTGGAGGTCGAACTTCTCGCAGATTTTCGTGAGGACCTCGTTGAGCCGCTTTTTCGACAGCTTGAGGCCGTGGATCTTCTTCGCGACTTCGCTCACGACGGATCGCGGGAGCCATCGGCCGATCTCCTTGAGCCCATCGGCGACCTCCTGCTCCCCCGACGTCAGCGGAGGCGCCTTCACCGGAATCGTGAGGGCCGCCTCGGGCTCCGCCTCGGCGGCTTTCGCGGCGGCCTTGCCGCCGCGCGGGGCCGCCTTCGCCCGCTCCTTCTTCGGAGCGGGCTTCGGCTCCGGGGGAACGGCCCCGAGCTTTTTGAGGACCTTCTCCGCCTCCTTCTTTGAGATGAACTTCGTGAGCCGGTCGATCTTCGAGCCGGCGAGCTTGTCGAAAGTGAAGCCGGCATCGGCCAAGAGCTCCGCCGTCTTCTTCGAAATCCCGCGGTTGCGCAAAGCCTGGACCGTCGCGGCGCGTGCCATGATCACTCCTCCGAGGGAGGCTCTTCCTCCTCCACCTCGACCTCTTCCTCCGTGATCTCGACGTACATGTCTTTTTCCGTGAGGCCGTACGAGGCCATCTCCTGCTCTCGCAGGCGTTCCTTCCACGACGGCTCCTCGCCGAGGACCTCCTGGAGGATGTCGTCGATGTCGACCGCACGGCCCTGGACGCTGCGGCTCGGATCGACGCCGTCCTCGCCGAATCGGAACTGGATGATCGTGTCCGCCGTGTTCCGGACCGTGCCGTCTTCCTTGACCTTGAGGTCCTCGAGGGCGTTAATCAGACGGCGCTGCATGTAGCCCGACCGGGATGTCCGCACGGCGGTGTCGACCAGCCCCTCCCGCCCGCCCATCGCGTGGAAGAAGTACTCCGTCGGATGGAGGCCGCTCTTGTACGACGACTTGACGAACCCTTTCGCCTCCGCCCCGAGGTCGCCCTTCTTGAAGTGAGGCAGGGTGCGGTTCCAGTAACCCCGACTTAGGCGCTCACCGCGGACCGCCTGCTGACCAATCGACCCGGCCATCTGCGACAAGTTCAGCATCGAACCGCGCGCCCCGGACCTCGCCATGATGACCGCGCTGTTCTCGATCCCGAGGTGCTTCCCCGCGATCTGGCCGGCCTGGTCGCGTGCGCGTCCAAGGATCTTCATCGCCTCGACCTCGAGCGTCTCCTCGAGGGATCGGCCGGGCATCTGCTCGAGCTCCCCGCGCTTGTACGATTCCACGAGGCCTTCGACTTTCTCAATCGCCGCCTTGAGGACGTCCGCAATCTGCTTCTTCGCCTCTTCAGGGATGTCCTCGTCGTCGATGCCGGTGGTGAAGCCCCGGATCATGATCGCCCCGATCGCCATCTTCGTCGCCTTGTCGATGAACACCCGCGCGGCGTCCGGGCCGTAGTCTCGGGCGAGCTTGTCCAGGATCTTCCCCTTGAATGCGCCCACCGCGTTCTCGTCGATCGTCCCGGAGCTGATCACGCCCTCCTTGATGACGACGAGGGAGTCCTCCTCCTTCAGCTCTCTGAGCCCGATGTCGCCCTTCGGCGCGATCGACGACTTGAACGTCATGCTCAGATCCTTCGGGAGGATCGCGGAGAACAACGCCTTCCCGGACCAGAACTCCTCGCCCCCTCGCTTGACGTCGGCGGGCGGAAGGTCGCGGATGTCGATCTTGCTCAGGATGTACGTGACCTCCTCCCGCGTGAACTTGCTGTCCTTGTGCGTCAGGAGGAAGGACCCGGTGATATGGTCGTGGATGCCGCCGATCACGGGGCCGCCGAACCGCGGGGAGAGGATGTGCTCCTGGACCCGCATGAGGACGCGGGCCTCGGCGCGGGCTTCCTCGCTTTGCAGGACGTGCAGGTTCATCTCGTCGCCGTCGAAGTCAGCGTTATACGGAGGACAGACGGCCAGATTGAAGCGGAACGTCTTGTGCAACATCACGCGGACCTCGTGGGCCATCATCGACATCCGGTGCAGCGACGGCTGCCGGTTGAACAGGACGATGTCGCCGTCGACGAGCTGCCGCTCGACCGTGTAGCCGAGCTCGACCGCCTCCGCGACGACCTCCGCGTTCTTCTCCGTCACCCGGATCCGGCGCCCGTCCGGCCGGATCACGTAATTCACGCCGGGGACGTACTCCCCGAGTGGTCCGAGGGGCGTCGGGCCCCGCTTGACCCACTGCTTGACGATCTCCGCGTTGTACGTCTGCACGTGGACCGGGACGGTCAGTTCGCGGGCCGCCTCGACCGGCACGCCGACCTCGTTGATCGACAGGATCGGATCGGGCGAGATGACCGTGCGCGCGCTGAAGTTGACCCGCTTTCCGGAGAGGTTCGAACGGAACCGGCCCTCCTTTCCTTTCAGGCGTTGGACGAGGGTCTTCAGCGGCCGGCCGGAACGATGGCGAGCGGGCGGGATCCCGGACGTCTGGTTGTCGAAGTACGTGGTGATGTGGTACTGCAGCAGTTCCCAGAGGTCTTCGACGATGAGCTGCGGCGCGCCCGCGTCGCGGTTCTCTCGGAGCCGCTGGTTGATCCGCAGGACGTCGACGAGCTTGTGCGTGAGGTCGTCCTCGGACCGATCGCCGCTCTCCAGAGTGATCGACGGCCGCACCGTCACGGGCGGGACGAGCAACGCCGTGAGGACCATCCACTCCGGCCGCGCGACCTCGGGGTTCATCCCGAGGACGCGGAGGTCCTCGTTCGGGATCCGCTCGAGCCGCTCGCGCACCTCTTTCGGCGTGAGCTTGTGCCCGTCCTCGCGGAACGTCGTCGGCTTATCGAGGGTGACCTTGCCCTGCTCTTCGCCGCAGTGCGGACAGCGCTGTCGCTTCTGCGCCTCCCGCGCGGTCTCCTTCGTGACGAAGCCGATGTCCGTGACGTCGCCGCCTAGCTCCTCCACTTGGTCCATCTCCGCCATGTACTCCATCGCCTGTTGGCGGGTGAGGAGCAGGCGCCCGCACTTCCGACACGTTGCCTGCAGCAGCTTCTTGATGTCCTTCACGTAGCCGACGTGGATCACGGGCATCGCGAGGTCGATGTGGCCGAAGTGGCCGGGGCAGTCGTCGACTTTGCCGCCGCACGTCTTGCACCGCAAGCCCGGCTCGATGACGCCGAGATGAGAGTCCATCAAGCCCATGTCGATCGGGAAACCGTCGTCGTCGTACGTGTCCGCGGTGATGATTTTCGTCGCCGACATCCGGCGGATCTCGTCCGGGCTCAGCAAGGCGAACTTGATCGACGCGATCCGCTTCGTGACGCCTCGCATCGACATCATCGCATGTCCTCCAGTTGCAGCCGCATGACGACGCCCAGGGACAGGAGTTCGTCGAGGAGGAGCTTGAACGCGTACGACGTCTGCACGGGATAGATCTTCGACGTGTTGTCGTCGACGGGGCAACGCAGGTTCCCCTTGCGGTCCTTGATCGCGAAGTGGCCGCAATCCGGGTTCCCGCAGACGTACTGGATCGTCCCGTCGGACTCGTCGAGCAGGCGGTCCTTGATCACCATCGAGGCGCCGTGGCCGATCAGGCAGTCCCGTTCCATCTCGCCGAACCGCAGGCCGCCCTGCCGGGACCGGCCTTCCGTCGGCTGGCGCGTGAGGATCTGCACGGGACCGCGGCTGCGGACGTGCAACTTGCCGGAGACCATATGGTGGAGCTTCTGGTAGTAGATCACGCCGATGAAGATCTCCGCGGGGATCATGCGGCCCGTCCGTCCGTCGTAGAGGATCTCCTTCCCGTTCGACCGGAATCCGTTGTCCTCGAGGGCCTTGCGAAGCGCCTCCTCCCGCTCCCCGCTGAACGGGGTGCCGTCGATCGGGCGGCCTTCGAGGGAGCCGACCTTGCCGCCGATCTGCTCTAGGACGTGGGCGACGGTCATCCGCGAGGGAATCGCGTGCGGGTTGATGATCAGGTCCGGGATGATCCCCTGGGCCGTGAAGGGCATGTCCTCTTGCGGCGCGATCAGGCCGATGACGCCTTTCTGTCCGTGCCGCGAGGCGAACTTGTCCCCGAGCTCGGGCACCCGGAGGTCGCGCACCTTGACCTTCGCGAGCTTCGAGCCGTTCTCGCTCTCCGTGAGCATGACGGAGTCGACCCAGCCGCTCTCCCCGTGGCGCACCGTGACCGACGTCTCGCGGCGTTTCTGCGGCGTTAGGAAGTCCGTCTCCTCCTCGAGGAATCGGGGCGGGCTCGTCTTGCCGATCAGGACGTCGCCGCCGGTGACGACTACCTCCGGCGAGATGAGGCCGTCATCCGGCGTGAGGTTGGCGTACGACAGGTCGGCCCGCGCCCCGCGGACGTCGGGCGAGGGGATCTCGAAGTGGTCCTCCTGGCCGCCCGGGTACCGGCGTTCCTCCGCACGGTACGTCCGCATGAAGGACGACCGCCCGAGGCCGCGGTCGATCGAAGCCCCGTTCATCACGATCGCATCTTCCATGTTGTATCCGTAGTACGACATGACGGCCACGACGAAGTTCTGGCCCGCGGGACGCTCGTTGAACGACACGTGCTTCATCGAGTCCGTCTGGACGAGCGGCTGCTCCGGATAGTGCAGGAGATGGCTCCGGGTGTCGGGGCGGGACCGGTAGTTGCTCGAGCCGAGCCCGAGCGACTGCTTCGCCATCCCCGCCCCCATCGTGACCCGGGGCGAGGAGTTGTGCTCCGGGTACGGGACCACGCCGGACGCGACGCCGAGGATGACCTCCGGGTCCGCCTCGAGGTGGGTCGTCTCCTTCGTAATCGCGGACCGCACGCGGAACGTCTTGTGGCAGTACTTGCACTCGAGATCGGACTCGTCGTCGCGGCTCCCCATGTTTATCCACGTGACGTCGTTGCGGCTCAGGGGGTGCTTGCACTCCTTGCAGCGGCTCGGCACGTCGTAGGGATAGATGGCGATGAAGGTGTCTTCTTCCTCTTCCGCATCGATCCACTCGACGATCCCGTTGCGGACGAGGTCGGAGAACCGGAGTCGGCCCATCTTCAGTTCGTCGACGTGCTTCCTTGAGAAGACGAGGTGGCCGTCCTTCACGACCAGGAGCGGGCGGCGGATGCGGCCCTCGTCGCAGTTGATGATGATCTCCCCCATGTTCTCGTCGAAACGGACGTTGACCTCGTGGCTCAGGAGCCCGCTGCGCCGTCGCTCCCGGATCTCCGAGACGAGCATCTTCGGGTCTTCGTGGAGGCCGACGAGGTCCCCGTTCACGTAGACGCGGGTGAGCTGCGTCTGCTGTCCTTTCACCTGCTTCGTGCCGAGGTCGGCGAGGAGCAGCTTGACCTCCTCTTCCGGGAAGCCTTCGGAGACGTCGATGACGAGGGCCAAGTTTTTTACTAACCCGCAATTTTGCCCCTCGGGGGTCTCATTTGGACATAGACGCCCCCATTGAGTCGGATGCAGGTCGCGAGCCTCGAAGTGCGGCTGTGACCGCGTCAGGGGCGAGGTCACGCGCCGCAGGTGGCTCAGGGCGCTCATGTTAGACGTTCGATCTAGGAGCTGGCTCACGCCCGCGCGGCCGCCGACCCAGTTCCCCGTCGCGAGCGCATGGAGCAGCCGCTGCGTCAGCAAGTCCGGCCGGATCGCGGACGAGATCTTGAGTTCGCGGCGCCGCGCGTAGGACCGCTCGAGCTGGTACTTCAGGTCCTTCACGAGGTTCGCGAACGCGACGCGGAACAGATCCTCCATGAGGTCGCCCGCGAGCTTGAGCCGCTTGTTCGCGTAGTGGTCCTTGTCATCCTCCCGCCGTCCACCCAAGGACAGCTCGAGGACCGTGCGGGCGACGCGCCCGAGGAAGATCGCCTTCTTGATGCGATCCTCGCGGGTGTCGCCCAGGTGGGGGAGAAGGCTGCGGTCGAGGATTGACTCGACCTTCTTGATGCGGTACTCCTTCGCCTGGCCGGTAGCGAACTTCTTCTCGAGGTAACTGATCGCGTCGTCCCGCGTGAAGATGCCGTTCGGCGGGTAGTTCTTCTTGTTCTGACACTCTTCGATGTTCGCGTAGACGATATTTGCCATCTCGGGCGCGGAGACGATCGCGTTGTAGATGTCCTCGTCCTTCTCCATGCCGAGCGACTTCATCAGGATGATCAGGGGAATCTGGCCCGAGGCGGTCGGCACGCTCACGATGAGCTGGCCGTCTTTCTTCTTCTCCATCAGGGTGAGGGCGCGGTACCCCTCCTTCTGGGAGAAGACCTTGGCGACCTCGACCTTGCGGCCGTACCGCTCGTTGAACTCGACGAGCACCCGGTTTGGCGCGAGGTCCTCGAGCGAAATCAACGCGCGCTCGGTGCCGCCGATGATGAAGTAGCCGCCAGGATCGAACGGATCCTCCCCCAGCTCGATGAGCTTTCGGCGGTACTCGTCCTGGTTGAGCTCGCCCTCCGTCTCCATGTTCTCTTTGTAGAGCAAGCAGCGTTTTGACTTCGCCATGATCGGGAAGTTCCCGATGTGGACGCGCTCGGGCTCCCGCTCGATGCCGTTCTCGATGACTGTGAAGTCTAGGTAGATCGGCGCGGTGTAGTTCAGATTCCGCTGGCGGGCCTCCATGGGCGTGAGCGGATGCGTGGCGCCATTCGCCTCCTTGACGACGGGCAGGCCGAGCGTGATCGTCGGCTTCGCCTCGAGGTCGATCCGTCCGCGGTCGTCGCGCTTCCGGCCAATCCGGATCTCGATGACGTCGCCTTCCGTCCGGTCTTCGTCGAGCTTAATGATCCCGCGTCGTTCGTCCTCCGGCGCGGAGCGGAGGTTGTCGACGATCCGCTGCATCCGAGAGTTCGGGTTGTCGATCGTCGGCAGGAAGTCGTTGAACGACGCGATGTGATGGTTCACGATGGAGCGTTCTCGGAAGAACGCGTCAATCAAGTCTCGCATGTCTTACCTCCCGATCACCAGTCGGTACGCTTCCGAAACGCCTGCCGTGCCGCTCACCCGAACCACGCGGATGATTCGCCCCTCGCTGATGGGCCCTTCGATCTTCTCGAGCACCTGGATCACCGGATCGCTCTTCCGGATCTTTGGGAGCTGGTCGCGCGTGATCTTCAACGCCTTCAAAACGCGCTCCGCCTCTTCCTCCGCGACGAGCCGATGCTCTGGAACGAGTTGATGCTCCAATACGTTAAACCTCAAGGGAGGTCCTCCCTGGGCGACCGTTTTGCACCTGGCATGTCACGCGCGCGCGAGCCGTACGGGCCCGCGGGGACTTTCGGGGCCCCGCGCGGTCCGCAGGGCCCGTTCGAACCCCGGACCACCCGGTCTCTTCCCGCTCTCCGACGAGCGAAGGCGGCTAAAAGCCGGATGCTCTTTCTAGGGACGGTTCCATCGCCATCCTACCTAGCTGAGCTACGGGCCCTCCGGCTGGCGGCGGCGACATGCGACCGTTCGCCTAATCGAGCCATCGTATTAAAGTTTGCGGTGATGGACAGGTGAACCGCAGCGGGCGCAGGAACGTGCGATAATCATGTTCTGGATAGAATAAAAGTCGGCCCGAGCGCAATGTTTTATACGGCAACTCCATCCCAACCGTCGTGATCCGGGCCGAGAGCCGCTGCACCTCCTGCGGGGCCGTCCTCGTAGGGAAGGGCACGACCGTGTTCCTCTGCCCGAGCTGCGGCCAAGGAAGAATCGGGCGCTGCGCGCGGTGTCGCGACCAGTCCGTCGGCTACCGCTGCCCGGTTTGTTCGTTCGTCGGCCCATGAGGTGCCCGATGGGCTCCGTCGCGATCACCTTTCGGATCATGCCCGATGACGCGGAGACGGACATCGAAGGGATCAAATCCCGCGTCCGGACGAGCCTGGCCGGTTCCCTCCGCGATCTTCGCGAAGAGCCGGTGGCGTTCGGGCTGAAGGCGGTCCTCGCCGTCGCGGTCGTGAGCGATTCCGGCGGCACCGAGGCGCTCGAACAGGCGCTCGCCTCGATCCCGGGAGTCGGCAGCGTCGAGACCGTCGACGTCACCCTCGTGTGACCACTACTCGGGCCTCGAAGGCGTCGTCCTTATCCGGGAATCCCGCCTTCCCGGCCGTCGTCCACGTATCGGGGAGACAATCCGAGTGACTCCCGGAACGACCCCGCGTCGATTCTCGCGGAACGACGCCGTTGCCGCGATTGCCTCATTCCCGATCGGGGTCGTCGCCGGCGTGACGGGAGTCGGTGGAGGGGAGTACCGGGCCCCGGTCCTCCTCGCCCTGTTGCGGAACGTCCGTTCGACGATCGCAGGCAACCTATTGGCGGGCGTGATCGTCTCGGCCGCCGTCGTGGTCTTCCGGGGAGCGTTGTTCCAGCCGAGCGACACGTTGTTCCTCGCCGCGACCATGATCGTGACGTCGGTCCCCGGCGCGTATTTCGGGGCGCTCCTCGCCGGCCGGACCCCTGCCAAGTGGCTCAAAATCTTGCTTGCAGGAATCCTCACCGCGACGGCCCTCCGTCTTCTCCTATTCGAGTCGACGGGGTCGGGCCCGTACCCGTTCGAAGCGAAGCAGGCCGCGATGGCGCTGCTCGCCGGTTTCGCGATCGGCGTGGTCTCCGGCCTCGTGGGCGTCGCGGGCGGGGAATACCGCATTCCGGCACTCATCCTGATTTTCGGGCTGCCGGCGAGCGTCGCGGGGACGATCAGCTCCCTCGTCGCGCTACCCATGCAATTGGCGGGCTTCTGGAAACACCGACGGCTCGGGCAAGCCTCCCCAACCGCCTCTCGCCTTGGAGCGATCATGGGCGGCACCGGCATCGGAGGCGTCGCAGTGGGCGTCGCCCTTCTCCATCGGACGAGTGATGCGATCGTGACGGCCCTCTTGGCCGTCGTCATGCTCATTGCCGCCGCTCGTATCGCATGGGAGTCGCGGAGGCCCGACCGCGAGGAATCGCCCGCCCCGGCGGCTAAGCCCCCTTCCGTAGGATGAGGACCGGACACTTGGCGAGCTTGACGATCCGGTCCTCCACCGGACTCAAAGCGAACTTGCGGAGTCCGCCGGGGGACGTCGCGCGAATCATCAACAACGACGCCTCCGCGCTCTCCCGCAACGCCTCGGACTCCCACTGGGTCGAATAGACGACTTTCGGTTCGACGTACGCCCCCCGTTCCCGCGCGCGTCCTTCGAATCTCGCGCTGTCGAGCTTCAGACGCTCCGCCTCGGCCGGATCGCTCGCCAAGCAGACGACCTCGAGGACCGGGGAGCCGTCTTCCGCGAGGAGGAGGGCGAGGTCGTCGACGCCCTCGAGGCTCCAGATGGGGCTCGTCAGGATGACGATCCGTCGGAGCGGGCGGCGCCAGCCCTGCGTCTTGAAGACGAGCACATCGCAAGGGGCGTTCTCAATCAGGTAGTCGATGTTGCTCCCGAGGACCCGCCGATCGCCCTCGATCCGCGCGCCGCGCCACCCCATGATGAGGAGGTTCACCGCCTCCTCGCGGATCGTGTCCAGGATGATCTCATACACCTTGTGCCCGATCTTCACGACGGGCCGCGTGTCGACGCCGAGCCCTTCGCCGATCCGGGCGAGCGCTTGGAGTCCGCGGATGCGTTCGTCGACGAATCCGAACCGGATCGCCTTCGGAGGGAGGTTCCGCGGGATCTCGACGACGTGCAGGAGGCTCAGCTCCCCGTTGCGCGCGCGGGCCACTCGCGCTCCCAGGTCGACAAGCGTCCGGTCCTCGAACTCCCGGAGGGGGAGGAAGACGCGGTACCGCTCGAGCTCGACCCGCTCCTCTCCGGTCGTGAGGATGTCGTGGACCTCCGTTGCGGCGGCGCGCGGGGTCGAAGAGAGTTGCGGTCGGCGACGCCCGACGAACCGATGATAGGCGAGGCCAATCGCAAGCCAGAGCGCTCCGAGGCCGACGGCCAGCTCTCCCGGCGGGATCGGCGAATCCGCCATCGCCGGGAAGTTCCAAAGCGTCGCGCCGAGGGCGAGGTTGAGCGCGATCGCGAGCATCGGGACGGCGGGGACGAACGGCACGCGAAATCCCGGCCCGCTCCGACGCTCCCGTCGGCGGAGCGCGATGACGGACGCGTGGACGAAAGCGAAGAGGCCCAGGAACGCGAGGCTCGCGAGGACCGCAATCGTCTCGACGGTCAGGAAGACGAGCACGCCGGCACCGAGCACCGTGAACGCAACCGCCGCGGGGGGAACCTCCCGACCGCCGATCCGCGCGAAGACGGCCGGGAGGAGGCGATCGCGGGCCAGGCTGAACGACGTCTTGATGGCGGACGACAGATGGGCGTCGAGGGCACCGTACATCGAGACGATCCCGATGAGCAGGAACGCGACCCGGATGTACGGCTGCCCGAGGAAGTCTGGGTTGCGGATGCTGACCAGGACGAGATCCTCCGAACCGCCGCGGCACGCGTTGCAGACCGGCCAGCCGGCGACTGCGTCATGGGCGTTCCCGAGGATCGCGACGAGGAAGGCCGCGTACACGAGGGACGAAAGCAGGAGCGCGAGGAAGATCCCGCGGGGCACGGTCAGCTCGGGTCGCTTCACCTGGGAGCCGAGTTGGGCGACCACCTCGAATCCCTGGAACGCGATGAAGAGCACGCCCGCGCCGAGGACGAGGTCGAGGGAGCTCGGAGAGGCGGACAGCGTTTTCGCGGGGAGGACCGAAGCGAGCCCGAACGCCGCAAGCGCGACGATGAGGAGGACCTTCGCGAGAGTCAGCCGTCCGAGTGCCCGGACGGGCAGGTGGACGCGGGCGAAATGAAGGACCGCGGACAGCGCGAGGACCGCCAAGGCGACGAGCCCCACCTGGATCGGGTTCGGTCCGAAGAACGATTCGACGCTCGATGGAAGAACGAGTTCGAGCAGGAATACACCGAGGCCCAGCGCCCCGAGCGACGTGGCGGCCATGTGCGCCCCCCACGAGAGCCAGCCGCTCAGGAAGCCCGCGGGGGACGGCAAGGCGCTCCGCACCCAGACGTACGCGCCGCCGGATGCATCGGGTCGGCCCGAGGCGAGTTCCGCGTACGACATCCCGGCGAGGATCGCGACGAGCGCGGCGATCGCGAGGCTCAGGAGGACGAACGGGCCCGCGACGGTGTACGCGGCACCGACGAGCAGGAAGATGGCGGCGCCGACCATGGCCCCGACGGCGCCCATCGTGACGTCGAAGAGCCCGAGGTCCCGCGTGACGCGGACGCGGACGGAACCGGACCCGGGTCCATGGGAGGACACGAGGGGCGGAGAAAGCCTGGGATACTTGAGCCTATGGAGGAGCGGTATGGCAACGGGTTGGCCGCAGGCTCCTGCCCTCCGTTCGAAACCGCGCTACATATCGGACTTCGAGGCGGTCTGCGCGATCGTCTCGCCGAGCGTGCGGAACACGAGTTCGACGTTATCGCCGGATTTCGCGGAACTGAAGAAGTACGGTGCGTCGAACGCTTCCGTGGCCTGTTTCACCTGCTCCTCGCCGAACGCGGCCTGGTCTTTCAGGTCCATCTTGTTGATCGCGAACGTGACGGGGATCTCGCCGACCGTCCGGAACACGGACTCGACCCAAGAGTCGAGATCTTCCAACGTGTCGTACCGCGTGACGTCCGCCACGGCGAGGATTCCTTGCGCCCCGTGGAAGTAAGCTTCGCGCAGCAGCTCGCGGAACCCTTTCGACCCCATGATGTCCCAGATCGTCATGTCCATCTGGACCGGGTTGGCTCCCTTCGGGGCGAGGGCGAGTTCCTTCTTCGATACCTTCGCCCCAAGCGTCACGATGTACCGGTCGTCGTACTCGTTGAGCACGTACCGCTTGATGAGCGAGGTCTTGCCGACCGCGTGCTCCCCGACGAGGCAGACTTTCACCTTCATCCGACGCGGTTCCATCATCTCGGACCCTCGGAGGACAGCGGAAAATCCTCCGGTGTTCGCGGCATTTGCTACGCTCTATATAGTCATTGCCGCAAGATTCGCGCGGGAGCTTTTTTCGCAACCGAGAGACGCAACGATTGAAATAACGACGCAGGAATGCGGCGGCGTGGACGCGTTCGCGGCGACGCGATTCGCGGTCGGCTCTGGGTGCCTGGTCGTCGCGGCCGCCTCGGACCTCCGGACGCGCCGCGTGCGGGATCCCCTTTGGATCGGCCTCGGGACGTTCGGCCTCGTGCTCCTCGGGGCCGAGCTCGCGGGCGCCGAATCCCCGTGGACCGCGTGGTCGCTGCTCGGCTCGGCGGCGATCCTGTTCTACACCGTTTTCCTTGGGAGGCCGCTCTTCGACGTCGATGGATTCCACCCGAGGCCGATTCGGATCCTCCTGTTCTTCATCGCGGCGGCCCTGTTCTTCGTCCCCCTCGGGACGGGGACGGGCACCTCCGGTGGACCGCCCTTGGGAGAACTCGCCTCGATGCCGGTTGTCGTCGTCGTGTACCAGCTGTTCTATCGGATTCGGCTCCTCCACGGGGGCGCGGACACGAAAGGACTCATCGCCCTCACCCTGCTGATCCCGTCGTACCCCGACGCGCGCCCGTTCCCCCTCGTGATGACCGACCCGCGGATGGAGTCGATCCTCCGGCTCGCCTTCCCCTTCTCCCTCGTCGTGTGGGTCGACGCCGCGATCGTAACCCTCGCCGTCCCGCTCGGGATGCTGCTCTACAACGCAATCCGGAGGGACCTCGCGCTTCCGCAGGCGTTCCTGGGATTCCGCGCGCTCCTGGAGCATCCACCCCGCCATGCGTGGCTCATGGAGCGGATCACGGACGGCGGCGAGCACGTCCTCGTCCTCTTCCCGAGGCGAGGCGGGGATTCGGCCGCCGAAGTCGCCAAGCTCCGGGCGCGCGGCATCAAACGCGTGTGGTTCGCGCTGCAAATCCCGTTCATGGTCCCTCTGTTCGTCGGATTGCTCCTCGCCTTCGTCGTGGGGAACCTTCTCGTCGGCGTCTTGGGCCTCCTCGGGTGAGACCGTGATCACCGACGGTGGGAGTCGCCATGGCGAGGCATCGCGGGAATCCAAGCACCTCATCGAAATGCTGATATATCCCGCGGTCCCTCGGCGGGTCAGCAGTGGTTTGACGGTCAAAGCGGCGGGGATACACCCGGTCCCATCCCGAACCCGGAAGTTAAGCCCGCCCACGTTCCCTGCGGTACTACGGTGCGCGAGCCCGTGGGAAGCCTGCCCTCCTTTGAGGAGGGCTTGGGCCGGCGACCTAGGTACGCT